>JBARZO010000402.1:0-7311 GCA_049650165.1 Rubrobacteraceae bacterium | reverse complement strand
GGATCGTCGCGGCGAAATCCGGGGTTCCAGCGAAGGCTACTCTCAAAGAGTTCCTTACTACCGCTGGGCGAGAAGCCGCTCGCGCAACTCCCGCATAGCGACCTTACGAGATTCCCGGTCCGTCCTGTCCGTTATCAAGATGCCGTTTAGATGATCCACCTCGTGCTGCAAGATACGGGCAAGAAGTCCCTCAGCTTCCAGCTGCACCGGAGCCCCTGACTGGTCCTGACCGGATACTGTGATCCGGCTGGAGCGCTCCACCTCAACCTGAATTTCAGGTATAGACAGACAGCCCTCCATATCTTTCTCGCTTTCGTCTCTCCGCCCGTTTATTTCGGGGTTGACGATAACGTATTCCTCATCTTCCAGGGCGGCAACCAGGATTCGTTTCAGGCGTCCTACCTGGTTCGCGGCTAGGCCGACTCCTTCGTGGTCGCGCATCGTTTCCAGCATTTCCTGGGCCAGGTGTTCGAGCGACTCGTCGAACTTGTCTACCGGCGTGGCGCGGGACTTGAGAACCGGGTCTCCGAACGTTCTTATCTCCAGTGCCACTTTTAAACCTCCTCGGGATCTATCTCGACTCGTATTTTCAGGCCGTAAGTTTTCGACGCCAATCGGGCGGCGAGGGCTCCGGAGCGGGCGACCGCCTTATGGTCCGGCGACCGCAACAGCACCCGCCAGGCCGGATCTTCACCATGCCGCGCTAGCGGTATGGGATCCGACACACTTACTCCGGGTTCCAGCGATGGTCCGATCTGCGATTCTACCGCACGTCGCACAGCTTCTTCTCTTCCGTCCATAACCAGTGCAGCCAGATGTCCGTAGGGTGGATAACCCATGGTGCGGAGCTTCGGAAGCTCCGAAGTCGCGAACGCCAGATAATCACCCTTTAATGCGGCCTGCAAAGCCTCGTGTTCCGGTTGGCGGGTCTGGACCAAGATCACTTCTCTCGCCGCTTCGGTGGCACCGTAGAGCACTCGAAACGCCTGCTCAGTAGCTCCCATATAGCTGCCCAATAGCAAGGTGTCAGCGTCCGGCACGGCCACCACGTCCCAATCGCCACCGACTACAAACCGGGCTGTAGCCACAACGATTTGGACATCTTCGAGTTCCCGACACCCTGCGCTAAGTTTTCCCACCGGGACGTCGAGAGAGCGGGAAATCTCCTCGCGTAGCCGGTCAATCGAGAACCCGGTAGGCCTCGTGCGCCCCGAACCGCAAGCCTCACACTGGCCGGAGTCCTCTGCTCGGTATCCGCAGCGTCCACAGGTCAAAGCGCCATTGGATTCTCTCAAGGCCATCGGCAAATCGCAGGTATGGCAGGATTTCACAGCGCCGCAATGGTCACAAGAGACGCTCGTGGCGTACCCTAGACGGTTTGCTAACAGGGCTATCTGCTTCCCTTCTTCAAGACTCTGTCGGCAGGTATCTATAAGCGCAGAACTGAGGGTCGCACCCGAGCCCCGCATATCTACGATCCGGGCTGCGGGCCAGTGTAGAGCCGGGCGGGCCGGAAGTTCTTTTACGTTAGAGACCGGAGAGGAGATCCGCAATGTCGGGAAGGGCGATAGAAGCAAAACGCCACAATCCTCGGCTTTGCCGCGTTCCAGGGCTATTTCTCGGACGTGTATCGGCAGCCCTTCGTAACCTGGCTCTGCGCGATGCGCCCCGTTGGGTTCATCGACTATGCACACAGCACCTAGTTGTTGCATCGGCGTCAGCGCTGCGGCCCGGGTTCCGACCAGAACGTCGATCTCACCTGCTCGGGCTCGTTCGTAGACTGCACCGCGGTCCTTGCCTAGACCACTATGGTAGGGGACAACCGTGTAACCCACAGGTAGTTTTTCGGCCAAATACTTCACCAGCCATTCGACGGTCTCAACTTCCGGGGCCAGCACCAGCGCCTGCTCTCCACCTTCTACTACGGCCTCCACGAAAGCCGTCACCGCTACCGGCTGCTCCCGTGAAGGCACCCGCCAGAACCAGGCGCCACCACGATCTGCGACTCGTCCCGCATCCCGGGTGTAGCCCGCAGCATCCGTGGTTTGCGCACCACGAGTATCGAAAACAGGAGGAGTCTCAGGACGTTTCTCAAGCCGCACAGCCCCCCGGCTCACCAACTGCCGCAAACTGCCCCTCGAAGCTCCGGTCTGGGAAAGCAATTCGGAAGTGCAGCATCCATTATCGTAGGCTGCCAGGGTTTCGTAGATTTTTCGCTGGCGAGGAGCTCGGCTGAGGTCCGGATCCGCCCCGGGCCGCACTTCGGCCCATTCAATATGTTTTGGCTCTGAAGCCGATACCGCGAACCTTAAGCGTCCTTCATACTCGGCAGCTTTCAGCCCCTCACCTCCGAGAACGCGTTTCAGAGTGGCGCGGCCTACCATCGTTCCTGGCTTCCAGGGCCAGCCCGGAGCCGGCTCCGCTATTTCGTAACGTCCGGTATTGAGACCCGGTGGCAGCGCGGTCCGCAATACGGTGGGTATCGGAACGGCAAACAGTTCCGAGAGCCGGCAGCAGACTTCGGACAGTGCCGGTGGTAGCGACAGCTCCCCCAAAGCGTCGCGAAGGTATTCCCGAGAAAGTTCACTTCCATCCACTACGTCTACTACTATCCCGAGACGCGAGTAACCGGATAATGGCGCAACCACCGCCGATCCAGGCCGAATTTCTCCTTCGAGGTGTTCCGGTATAAGGTAGCTAAGAACCGGCAAGGCGTGCGTAGGGATCAAAAGCCCCACCCGCGCTTCGCGGAGGGGCATGGAGATGCTGGCGGTGCTAGAGCGGTCCTCTCCCTCCAACTACAGTCCGGCGGCGCGGCGCAAGTCTTCAGCCTTCGAGGTGTCTTCCCAGCTAAAACCAGACTCGTTGCGTCCGAAGTGCCCGTAGGCCGCCGTCGCCCCATAGATTGGCTGCCGAAGGTCGAGGTCCCGGATGATGGCTCCGGGCCTCAGGTCAAAGTGCTCTTCTATGAGGGAGCCTAGCGTTACCGGATCTACGTTTGCCGTACCGTAGGTTTCGATCATTACGCTCACCGGCTTCGCCACCCCGATAGCGTATGCCACCTGGATCATGCACCGCTCGGCCAAGCCCGCGGCGACTACGTTCTTTGCAACCCAACGGGCCGCATATGAGGCTGAGCGGTCCACCTTTGTCGGGTCTTTGCCGGAGAAAGCGCCGCCGCCATGAGGAACGGCCCCTCCGTAGGTGTCGACAATGATCTTACGTCCGGTAAGGCCCGTATCGCCCTGCGGTCCTCCTACAACGAAACGCCCGGTCGGGTTAACCAGTACTTCCGTGGAGCTGGGATCAAAGAACTCACCGGGCATCACCGGTCCAATAACATTCTCAAGAAGATCCTCTTTGATCCGATCTTCTACCCCGTCTTGATGCTGGGTAGAAATGAGTACCTTTTCTACCGCTACAGGCTTGTCTCCTTCATAGCGGACGGTGACCTGGCTCTTGCCATCAGGCCTCAAGTAGTCGAGGACACCCTGTTTCCGAACCTCGGAAAGCCTTCGCGTCAGGGCGTGGGCGAGGGTTATTGGCAGCGGCATTAGCTCTTCGGTCTCGTTGCAGGCATAGCCGAACATCATCCCTTGATCCCCGGCCCCGATCTCATCCAGCTCTTCATCACCTCGCGTCTCGAGCGCCTGGTCCACGCCTTGGGCGATGTCTTGAGATTGGGGGTCTATGGACGTGATGACGCCACAGGTCTCTGCGTCGAAGCCGAACTTGGCGCGGGTGTAGCCGATCTCCGAGACTTTCTTCCGGACGAGGGTGGGGATGTCCACGTAGGTAGAAGTGGTCATCTCACCGGCCACTATGACCATACCGGTGGTGACGAGCGTTTCGCAGGCTACGCGGCTCATCGGGTCGTCGGCTAGGGCGGCGTCGAGGATAGCGTCGGAGATCTGGTCGGCTATCTTATCGGGATGCCCCTCGGTCACCGACTCGGAGGTAAAGAGGTGAGAAGCTTTTAGCTCCTGGTCGTTCGCCGCGTTCCAGGATGTTTCAGAAGTCTGTTCCACCATTTTATTCTCGCTGCTCCTTTTTCATCTGCTTTGCAAGCTCATCCAAGATAACGCGGGCCACGTCTTCTTTCGTGGCCTGCGGTACGAAACGCTCACCCTCGGGGCCGACCACGTAAACTTCGTTCTCATCGGCTCCGAAGCCGATCCCTTTGCGCGATATGTCGTTTCCAACGACGAGGTTTACGCCCTTAGAACCGAGCTTTTCGCGGGCGTCCGGCACCGGGTCACCGTGCGTCGCGGCGAATCCTATCACAAAGAGGGCTGGATTCTCTCGCCGCACATTCTTCAAAATGTCTTCCGTCGCCACGAAATCCAGACTCAGGTTCTCTGACCGCCGTATTTTTTCCTGGAGCATGGTGTCTGGCTTGAAATCTGAGACCGCGGCGGCCATAACGAGCGCATCGTTCTCATCGGCGAGTTCCAAAATTTCACGCTGAAGTTCGTCTACCGTCTCAACCGAAACCCAGCGCACACCCGGCTCGGCCGGCTCCACGTTCGCCGCCACTACGGTGACCACCGCACCCATCCTTGCGGCTTCCAGAGCGATTGCCACACCCATCTTCCCGGACGAACGGTTACCGACGAAGCGCACGCTGTCTATGGGCTCGTGAGTTCCTCCGGCGCTGACCAGTATCCGGGTGCCGCTCAAAGGGCCACCGAGGCTCTGTAATACTCTTGTCGCTATCTCAGTTGCCCCGATCATGCCAGATTCTGGCCCATCTGCGACCAGATAGCCGTCGCTTTTCAATAGACGAAGGTTTTCGAGCACGGCCGGTTGTGCGGCGGTTGCCTCATCCAACTCTGGGGCGACAATAGTGGGAGTTGCACCATCGGTCGGTGTGTCCGTCGCGGCCAGGACATCCAACCCGCGGGCGAGCCTGGCGACGACATCGGTTGTCGCCGGTGCGAACAGTAGCGCGTCCGGGGTTTTACTCGGGGCATCTACAACTCCGGCAAATCCGGCGAAAGCCGCAGGACCAATGAAATTACGGGTTCCGGGTTTTAGTATGACTTCTACCCAGTGTCCGGCCAGCGATAGCTGCCTGCAGACCTCCGGGATCTCGAGGACTCCCCGACCCGGCCCTAAGGAGCAGAGGATCAAGGTTCGAGTTAAGCGGCGCCCTGGTCTTCTTCGCCGCCTTCTCCGGCTTCCGCCTCCGCCAGAGCAGCGGCTTCGTCCGTCGGGACGTCTTCCTCGACCGGCTCATCTACAGGCTCGCTTCTGAAGCCTACTTCCAGCTTGCCGGTCCGCAGTTCTTCGATGGCGATGCTCAAAGGATGCTGGGAGCGGGTGTGAACCTGGGGACCCGGTATTCCGAGAGAATCGTTCAGGCCCAGGGTAGCCGTGTACTCGTTTATCTGGCGGGCCCGCTTGGCGCTCGCCATTACCAGCCCGTAACGGGACTCGACCTTACCCAACAACTCGTCAACTTTTAGCTCACTCAGCATCGTTAGCTCCTTCTATTATCTTCCTCATAGTTTCTAACATCTCACGACGAGCCTGCTCGCGGTCTCCGTTTACAACTTCGTAGTCGAACTCGTTGAGGGCGGCAACTTCCTTGACAGCCGTGGTCATGCGGGTCTCCAGGGCTCCCGAACTCTCCGTAGCCCGGCCTTCAAGTCGCCGTCGGTTCTCTTCCAACGACGGGGCCCGCACGAATACCATGGTCGCGTCGGGGCGTTGCTCGCGGACTATTCTGGCTCCCTGTAGCTCAATCTCCAGGATTACAAACCTTCCGGCCTCCACTAGCTCGTCGACCCGATGCGCTGGCGTCCCGTACAGATTTCCAGAATACTCGGCCCACTCCAGGAATTCACCTTCCTCGATCCAACGCTCGAATTTCTCTCGGGAAAGGAAGATGTAGTCTTCACCCTCCGCCTCACCTTTACGAGGCTCGCGCGTAGTTGCTGAGACCGAATACGCCAATTCCGGTACTTCACTCAGGGCGATCCGGATAAGCGTCGATTTCCCGGCTCCGGAAGGCCCGGAGACGACGATCAGCTTTCCTCGCAACCCAATACCCGTAGCAGGCGATCCCGCTGCCCGTGCGTAAGCCCCACGAGCGTTTTGGCGTTGCTGATGCTGGCCTCCCTGAGTAACCGCATGACCTTTATGCGACCCATGCCGCGCATTGAGAGCAACATCTCTTCGACCTTGGCGCCTTTCAACTCTTCTGACGGGTCCATGAGCAAGTCATAAACATCGAGCTCACCGCTCTTCAACTCGCGCTTCGCCCGGGCACGGGCAAAACGCACCCGATTGGCTTCTTCCAGCGCGCCGCGACGCTCCTGTACTGTTCTTTGCGGTGCTCGCCTTAACATCGGTTACAAAGTATATCATCGGGTTTCGTCATGCGTCAGGACGCACCGGCGTGCCGCAAAGCACCGGTCAACTGCTCCGCCTTTTGCCCCGTTTCCGAAAGGTAAACGCGAAACTCATCGAGTATATCCCCAGGTTCTCGCACGAAGCTGGACGTGCCGACTTGCACGGCGGTTGCCCCGGCGAGCATGAACTCCGCCACGTCAGTACCGGTCGTGACACCGCCACACCCGATCACCGGTACATCAACCGCCGCGCTGACCTCGTAGACCGCCCTGAGCGCTACGGGTTTTATAGCGGGACCAGAAAGTCCCCCACGCAAAATTTTCTTATCCCTTGCATCTATGGAAATTGCGGGGAGTGTGTTGATAAGGGTGAGCCCATCAGCGCCGGACTCTTCCGCGGCTACGGCGTTGCTGAGCACGCCCTCATTGGTGAGTTTCACGAACATCGGCTTGCCGGAGATCGCGCTGCGGCAAGCGCCGACGACCTCCGCGACGCTGTTCGGCCCGGCGCAGAAAGTAAGGCCGCCATGCTCGACGTTCGGGCACGATAGGTTCAACTCCGCCGCCAGGATGTGGTCATCCGCTGCGACTCTTTCGCACAACGCCACGAAATCGTCTACCGTGTCACCGGCAACGGATACCATTACGGGCGCGTCGTCGCAGAAGGCGTCCAGGCCTTGCAGGAATTCATCCGCACCCGGGTTTTGAAGGCCTATCGAGTTGATCATGCCCGACGGAGTCTCGGCGATCCGGGGCGGTGGGTTCCCTTCGCGCCGAACCGGGGTGACGGTCTTTGGCAGCATCATCCCGTATACGCCACGGACCTCTTCCAGCGCCTCTTTCGAAAGCGTTCCCGAAGCGGGCATGAGAGGCGTCTTCATCGGAATGCCGCAAAGCTCGACCGCCAACTCTTCGCCGGCCCGTATCACCACGCCAGAGCCTCCGCCTCGAAGAC
>JBARZO010000401.1:0-4048 GCA_049650165.1 Rubrobacteraceae bacterium | reverse complement strand
GAGATGGACGAGATGCGCTACCGCATCGAGCGTTGGGTGCTGCTGGCAGCCCGCCATATCCAGGACTCCTCCCGGCTGCGGGGTGTGCTGCACCTGGCGACCGCCTCCGAAACCATTGCAGACTGTGCGATGGAGATGGTATGGATGGTAGAGAAGGGAGAGGAGATCCACCCGGTCCTCTCCGCCGCCGTCGGCGAGTCCGACGAGATCGTCTTGAAACTCACCGTCTCCCCCGGCTCCCCCGCCGACGGCAAAACTCTCGAAGACCTCCAACTAGAGACCGAGACCGGCATGTACGCCCTGGCCGTGAACCGCGGCGGGCGCTGGACCTACCGCCCGCGCGACTCCTACACCCTGCGCGGCGAGGACTCCCTACTCGCGACCGGCGCCCCCGAAGGACTGGAACCCTTAGCCGACCTCTTCGGACAAGAACTCGAAGAGCTGGGAGAACAATAAAAGACCGGGCAAAAAAGCCCCGCGCAGGGTTCCCCAGTTCCCCGGCCATCCGGACGGCCGCATTCTGGGGGTCCCTGGCACTCCTCTCCGCCGTGCTGTACTGGCAACTCACGGCCCGGTTGTCCCGGTCCTTGACGGGTCTGGTGCTGGATTCGAACGACGTACAACTTTACAGAGAGGCCGGGGAGGCTCTGCTGAGAGGAGAACTCCCCTACCGGGACTTCTTTATCGAGTACCCGCCGGGCGGTATCCCGGCTTTCATACCACCGGCGCTCTTTAGCTCCGACCTCGGAGGCTTCGGCACCATCTTTGGGGCCGAGATGTCATTGGTCCTGGTGGCGACCCTCGTTCTAGTAGCCCTCTCCGCCCGAAAGCTGCGCGGGGACTGGGCGTGGGTCGTACCGGCCTTGACGGTAACGGTCGGGGCGCTACTCTTGCAACCCGTCGCCGTGGTCCGCTTCGATCCGGTAGTCTCGCTAACCCTGGCGCTGGCCGTGTTCTCCGCCGCGCTCGGAGGACGTTACCGAATCCTCGCCTACGCCTCCCTGGGCTTTGGGGCGGCGGCAAAACTGGTTCCCGCCCTTGCGACGATTCCCCTGGCTATGCTCAAGGAGCGGGAAGAAACATTTTCGCGCCGGCTGTGGAAGACGGCTTCGGGGTTTTTGGCTTTCTTTCTGGCGCTAGGACTCTTCTTCGTGCCGGCGTACCTGCTCGGCGGAGAGAAGTTCCGGGAGAGCTTTACGTATCACGCGGACCGGGGACTACAGCTAGAGAGCCTGGGATCGGCGATTCTATTGAGGCTTGGCTGGGTACAGGACATCGTATTTCAGTACGGAGCCTGGGAAGTGGAGGGACGCGGCGCCGGACTCCTGAGCGCGTTGAGCCTCCCGATCAGCGCGGTGCTGCTACTCGTCACCGCCTTCGTAATGTACCGGGACCAGCGGATGCAGCGCCTCGTGGCGGCGAAATTTCCTCGCTACGCCGCGGCCTTTATACTGGCGTTCATGATCGGCTCCAAAGTCCTCTCCCCCCAGTACATGCTCTGGCTCTTGCCTCTCTTGCCCCTGGCCGCCGGGGGGCTCTGGGGGCTCGGGGTGTCAGGCATGTTCCTGGTAGCCTGTTGGACTACCACCCAGATCTTCCCAGCTTTCTACGGCGAGTTGATGGACCTCGAACCGGACGCTATAAACCTGCTCCTCCTGCGAGACCTGCTCCTGGTCATGCTCTGGGTAGTGATGCTCGTACTTCCTCCCGAAACTACCGTCGAAGAGGAACCCGCATGAGGTTCCTAGTCAAACGATACCCGGCGCTGCTCATCCTGCTGCTCCTGCCCCTACTCTACTTCGTCCTGGCCTTGGCACCGGGACCGCAGATGAACGCCTCAGAGGCCGGCAAACAAGCCAGCTTCGTACCGGAGTTGGACAAGTACTATGCGAAGCCCACGGTGGAGACCTCCGCCAAGTACAACTCCGGCACTGACGAGTGGCGGGTAGTGCTCACGGAGCAAGCCTCCGGTAAGGACGTCGCCCGCCTCATGGTGGACGACGACACGGGCACGGTCTCCGGCATAGAGATAGGTCCCCAGGCCGACACCATGACCTACCCGAAGCTCGACAAAGAAGAGGCGATGAAGCTGGCGAACGCCCATCCGCGGGTACAGAACGAGCTTTCTGAGTACGGAAACTACGTGACCGACGCGGAGTTCAAAGACGGAGAGTGGATCGTACACTACTGGATCGAAGAAGGTAAAAAGCAGACGGAAGTGGCGCGGGCCGGTATCAACGACGAGAACTGGAAAACCAACTACGTCTTTACCGGGGATCAAGTCGGCTGGCAAATGGCCCGGGGAGACTTCGGGGCTTACGGCAAGGAAGCCAACTACTGGTGGGTTTGGGGTCCGATGGCGTTGGTCTTCGCGCTAGCTTTTCTCCGCACCGACAAGCTCTACTCCATGCGAAATTTGGACGTTTTGATGATGCTCTCGTTCCTCGTCTCGCACGGATTTTTCCGGGCGGGCGTCTCTTACGAAGCGGTGCTGCTCTGGTATCCGCCCCTGATCTACCTGCTGATCCGCACCCTACTTATGGGATTTGGGATCGGTGAGCGCGTCGAGAAAACTAGCAGCTTCCCAACCTGGCTCCTGGTCGTACTGGCCGTGGCGGCGAGCGGGCTCGTCCTGGGCCTTAACTACTACTCCCGCGTAATAGACGTGGGGTACGCCGGCGTCGTCGGGGGCGACCTGATACTGAACGGTGTGGTTCCCTACGGCAACTTCCCCTCCGACGTTGGGACCGGCGACACTTACGGCCCGCTCAACTACCTCATCTACGTCCCGGCGGTCATGATCTTCGGCTTCTCCGGCGAGTGGGGCTATCTCCCGGCGGCCCACGCCGTCACGATCTTCGCCTTTCTACTCGGTGCCGCAGCGCTACTCTTCGCGGGCTGGAGGTATTCGAACCTCCGAACCGGGGCCGCGCTGTTTCTAGCCTGGGCGGTCTTCCCCTACACCCTATACTCGACCAACAACAACACCAACGACATCCTGGTGGCGGCTGTCACGGCGGTCGGGCTCGCGCTGGTGACCTCGCCCGTGGCCCGCGGCGTCGCGATAACGGCGGGGTTTGCGATCAAGCTATATCCTCTGCTCCTGGCGCCCCTCTGGATGCGCCACGACGACGTGCGCCGCGGCCCGATCCTGAACTTCATCCTCGGGGGTGCGGCGGTGATATCAGCCTCCTTCTGGGTCCTCTTCCTGGACGGAAAAATCCTCGACAACCTAAAGCTCTTCTACAACAAAACCCTGGCTTTCCAGGGAGAGCGCGACACGCCCTGGACGATCTTCACCCAGATCCCACAAACCGAGATCCTCCAAAGCCCCCTTATAGCGGCGGTGATATTGCTCGGCTTTGTGCTCGGCGTGTTTCCCCAGGTACGCACCGTCCGGCGGCTCGCCGCGCTCTCGGCGGCGCTCGTGATCGCCTTCGAGCTAACCACCAGCTACTGGTTCTACCCCTACATCACCTGGTTCCAGCCGTTCATCTTCCTCGCCCTGCTCCCGGCCACCAACGAAAAGATGCCACTGGACGGAAAGAGCGAAGAGAAATCAGAAGTTGAAGATCAGGAAGAGCAAGAAGCCAAGATCGCCTAGACCCCTCGATTTACGCAAACGTCGTGCTGAGCTTCGTACTGCCGGCTAAAACGCCGACGATTCCCCATAAACCCCCAGGTTTTGCAAATGCAGTGTCTTTAGCCTAAAATGGAACACAAATGTTCCACAAAACACATAAAAGTTGCTGGATTATTGGCTACTGGGATCTAAGCTGGGTGAACGAGGGTGTCGTGAACTCAGATTTCGGAGGTATCTTTGCGGAGGGATGACGTAACCGATGTTTTAGTAGTAGGCGCTGGTCTCGCTGGCCTGTATGCGGCGCGATTGCTGCGGAGCGCGGGGTTGAGGGTGGTCGTTCTCGAGGCTCGTGATCGGGTCGGCGGAAGAGTTCTGAGTCCTCGTTTGGCAGATGGTGCTTCTGTCGATTTGGGTGCCCAGTGGATCGGGCCTGGTCAACGTCGTATGTACGATCTGGCCCGAGAG
>JBARZO010000400.1:0-2330 GCA_049650165.1 Rubrobacteraceae bacterium | reverse complement strand
CCCCGGTGAAGTGGCCTTCCGTGGCGGAAGCCAGTATGTCCTGCCCGCCGCTGGCGAGTTTGTAGGTCTCCGGGTCCGCGAGCCAGAGTTCCTCTTCCGCGCCTAGCGTTCCCTCCGGCGCGTCGGTCTCGTAAGCGTCCTCCGGTATGAGTTGTGACTTGTGGGCAGTGTTCAAAGTTCCTTGTTACCTCTCCGTCTAGAAATTCGCTGTACCGGCTGTGCCTGTCTCCGCATAAGACTTCTCTCCCGCTTGAATAGCTACCGGCAGCGTGTTCTCCGGCGGGGATAGGGGACAATGCCACCGGGGATTGTAGGCGCAAGACGGATTGTAAGCGTAGTTGAAATCCAGGACTAGACGCCCGCCTTCGGACCCGAGATCTGCGTGCTTGATCGTATCCAGCAGATACCGGCCACCGCCGTAGGTCTCCGGGCCGCTGGTCGCATCTTTGAACGGCAAAAAGACCCCGCCTCCGTAACCCGAGACCCAGAACAAAGAGAGCGAATGCTCCTCGCCGTTTATCGGAAAGCGTACGCGCCCGAACCTATGCAAACGTAGAAGCCCATCCTCTTGCAACTCTATCTCGATCTCTCCAGGCTCTGCGTCGTATTCGACCGTCAGCGCATAACGTAGCGCAGGGTCGTACTCGTAGTAGTCGAGATCTGTGAAGCTGGTCTTCTGCTCATCAGACAAGGGTGATTGCGGATGCTTCGCGAACAGCCGGTCGCGCTCTTTCCGAAACCTTTCCCAACGGGCAGACGTTTCTGGTTTCCTGGCACGGGTTTGGGCGTACATACCGGCGACGGAGCGCCGATAGTCCATCAATTCTTCGTAAGCTGGTATCTGATTCATAATGCCGCGTATATTAACGCCTACATGCGGGAGTCCGCAGGTGAAGGTTAAAATACCGCTGAACAGGCTATACAGGAGGCATAGATGGCGTTAGAGGTTGGAGATAAAGCCCCGGGTTTCGCATTGCCCTCGAAGAGCTGGGACGAGAGCATCGCGTTGGAAGATTGTACGGAAGCGGGACCGGTGGTCGTGTTCTTCTATCCCGGTGATTGGTCCAGCGTCTGTACGGACCAAATGGGACAACTTCAGGAGCAGATAGAGCGCTTCGAAGAGAAGGGCGCGAAGGTGTTGGCGATCAGCGCCGACACTCCCTGGTCCCACAAAGCGTTCGCCGAGGATCGGGGTATAGAGTTTCCACTCCTCTCGGATTTCGACCGCGAGGTGATCTCCTCGTACGGTGTCGAGCACGAGGTTGGGTTCCCTGAACGAGCCTATTTCGTTATAGACCGGGAAGGCGTTGTTCGGGCCAAAAAGGTCGAGGCAACGCCCAAAGATCAGCCGGAGGTAGACGAGGTACTGCGAGACCTCGAAAAGGCGCTTTAGCAGGTGGAGCCCAGAGAGCTTATACCTCCGGTCCCCCAAGGGCTGGTAACAGAATGCGCTGTCGTTGCCCTCACGACTTCCTACAGCGCCCCGACGCCGGGTATGGGCTCGCGCTACCTGGACGGGGCCGTGGCGCACGAAAAGCGATTGCTGACCGTCATGCCGGTTGGCGAAGCCCTCGCCGGAGCTGGAGGCCAGGGTGTGGGGGAGACCGTTCTACAGGCGACGCGGGGCTCCCACAGGTTCGCCGGGTTCGTCGACGTCCGGGCTGCGGGGTACCTCGCGCCGCCCGCCCGCGCCGCTTTGCTCGGAGAGACTACTGGCCGGGTTCTCTCCCAACTCAGCGCTGATGAGGTATCGTCCTTCGTCGCCGCGTTGGAAGCGGCTGGGGAACGCGGTCCGCTCGCGGAAGCCCTGAAGATAGCCCAACAGGCCGACAGAGGGACCACGCTGCGAGATGCGGCCCGGTTTGCCTCGGGGCGGGATCCACTCGCCCGCGAGTACGCGCAGGGATATGAGATCACGCTACAATTAGCCCGTCCCGCCCTTCTCTCCGCACTTTCTCGCTCCGGCTCCGCCCGGGCCGCCCTGGTTCAGTCTTACCTGGAAGTCCTCTCCGAAGTACCGGACCTCGACGTGGTGGAACACGCCGGACGCGGTGAAGCGGAAGATGTCTCACGAATGGCCCACGGGGTACTCAAAGCCGGCGGCGTATTCTCGGGCCGCGGACTGCAGGGCATCGCCAACCTCGACGGCTTGCTGCGCGACGATCCCCGACTCGCCCCCTCGGCCACCGAGCCCCCCATAATAGCTGCGGCTTTCCTCACGACGATGGAATATGGTACAGACTCTCTAACCGGACCACTGAGGCCCGCCACCGGCGGCAACCGGGGACGATAAACCGCCGACAAGTAATCCGCAAAGACCTCCAGAAAGG
>JBARZO010000399.1:0-3828 GCA_049650165.1 Rubrobacteraceae bacterium | reverse complement strand
CACTCCTATAGGACTAGGAGTGTCTCCAAAAGCCTGGTAGGTGGTGAGTTTTAACGCTCGTTCATTGGCACGTAGTCCGCGTCGCGGGCTCCAGTGTAGATCTGGCGTGGCCGGGCGATGCGGAGTTCTTCGTCGCTGTGCATTTCGAGCCACTGGGCGATCCAACCGGAAGTCCGCGGGATGGCGAACATCACGGTGAAGGCGTCGGTCGGGATGTCGAGCGCCTCGTAGATGAGACCGGAGTAGAAGTCAACGTTCGGATAGAGCTTCCGGTCGGTGAAGTACTCGTCGTCCAGCGCCCGCTTCTCCAGCTCAATGGCGATATCGAGCCACGGACTTTCTTTGTCGGTCGCCTCCAACACTTCGTCCACGTGGCCGCGGATGATGCGGGCCCGGGGATCGTAGTTCTTGTAAACTCGGTGCCCGAAGCCCATGAGTCGCTCGTCACCGCTCTTTACGCCCTCCAAGAAATCCGGAATGTTCTCCGTAGTGCCTATCCGCTGGAGCATTTTGAGGACGGCGACGTTTGCCCCACCGTGCAGCGGGCCGTAGAGACCACCGACACCAGCGGCGACGGCAGAGTAAGGGTCTACCAGCGAGGAACCTACAACCCGCACGGCGGCGGCGGAGCAGTTCTGCTCGTGGTCCGCGTGGAGGATGAACAACACGTCGAGCGCCCGTTCGAGGCGCGGGTCCGGCTCGTAGCGGGGCTCGGCCATCTTGAAGAGCATCGAGAGAAAGTTGCCCGCGTAGGAGAGTTCATTGTCCGGGTAGACGAATGGCAAACCGAGGCTGCTCCGGTAGGCGAAGGCCGCCAGTGTTGGCATCTTCGCTATGAGCCGCACAGCGGCCATGTGCCGCTGCTGCTCGTCACTTATGTCCTGAGACTCTGGATAGAACGTGGAGAGAGCCCCGACGGAGGAGAGTAAAGACCCCATCGGTGGGGCGTCGTATCGGAAATTCTGCATGAAGTTCTTCATGTTTTCGTGGACGTAGGTGTGATGCGTGACCTCGTACACCCAGGTTTTGAGTTGGTCTTCGGTTGGGAGCTCACCAGAGATCAGCAGGTACGCGACCTCAAGATACGAAGAGTGTTCGCAGAGCTGCTCGATGGGAATACCCCGATGCTGCAATATGCCTTTCTCACCGTCAATGTAGGTGACCGCACTCCGGCAGCTCGCCGTGTTCGAGAAGCCGGGATCATAAGTCATCAAGCCAAAGTCGTCCTCATTTACTTTTATCTCCCGGAGATCCATCGCCCGCACGGTCCCGTCAGTGATCTCGACTTCGTAGTTCTCGCCCGTACGATTGTCTGTCACCGTAAGACTGTCATTACCATTCGCTGTAGTAGTTCCTGTCTCCTGCGCACCCTGCGACTCTTCGGTCAACTCCGCCCCTTTCAAAAGTCATCCATTTGTCTGAGAGCCAATACTGTAGGCATCTATATCCGCAATTATGTCGCACCTTGGAACAAAGGGAAAGTAACGAACAAACAAAACAAAACAGACCTCAAGCCTACAGCACCCTCCTCCACCGGAAACACCTGTTGCGCTATAAAAAACATTTGCGCTATAAGCTATATCTCGCTACAGTATAATGATCTCAAATACGAACGAAAGGATGATTTCCCGATGGGTCAATACTTGAGACGGCATACCAATCCGCCGGTCTTCATCACCTCCCTGATAGTGATCGTGTCGGTTGTACTGCTCGGCGCTTTGTTCCCGGGCGCTTTTGGCAGCACCGCGCAGGCCGTACTGAACTTTATCTACACTTACTTCGGATGGTTCTTCATCCTTGCGGTTAGTTTTTTCCTGATCTTTATCGTGGCACTCGCGTTTACCCGCTACGGTCTAGTCAAGCTGGGACCTGACGACGCTGTGCCGGAGTTCAGCACGACGGCATGGTTCGCCATGTTGTTCACCGCTGGCATGGGCATCGGGCTTGTGTACTTCGGTGTGGCGGAGCCGGTGGCGCACTTCACCAGCCCACCAACGGGCGAAGGTGGCACCGCCGCTGCTGCCCAAGATGCCATGAACCTTACCTTTTTCCACTGGTTGCTACATCCGTGGGCTATTTACATAGTGTTCGCGCTCTCGATGGCCTACTTCTCTTTCAGGAGAGGACTTCCACTAAGGCCCGCTTCCGCTTTCTACCCCCTGATCGGCGACAGAATCTACGGCTGGCTGGGGAATACGATAGACATCATCGCCGTTTTTGGAACCATGTTCGGGCTCGCGACCTCTCTAGGATTCGGGGCGCAGCAGGTCAACGCCGGGCTCAGTAGCCTCTTCGGAATCCCGAACAACGCGGGCGTTCAGATTCTCTTGATCGCGGCGATAACGGTGGTGGCCGGGACCTCGGTGGCCCTGGGTATCGAGAAGGGTGTCCGTAATCTGTCCCTGATCAACATGTGGCTGGCCTTCGGGTTGGCTTTGTTCGTGTTTATCGTCGGGCCTACGCTCTTCATCCTCAACTCGGTGGCGAGCAACATCGGCTACTACGCACAGAATCTGATAGGCACCAGCTTCAACATGTTCACGACAAACGATGCCGCAGCAGAGTGGCAAGCTGGCTGGACGCTGTTCTACTGGGCCTGGTGGACCTCTTGGGCCCCGTTCGTCGGGATGTTTATCGCCCGGGTATCCTATGGTCGTACGTTGCGGCAGTTCGTCGCGGGCGTGCTGCTGGCTCCGGCCGGGGTCTCCGCAGTGTGGTTCGTGATCTTTGGTGGAACCGCGATCCAGTACATCATGAACGGCAACGGTGGTGGACTCGCCGGCGCGAGCACCGACACCGCCATGTTCGTGCTGTTCAACCAATTGCCGATCGCATCGTTCCTGAGCATATTCGCCTCCATTCTCGCGATCATAGTGGTGGTGCTGTTCTTCGCCACCTCTTCAGACTCGGGATCTCTGGTGATCGACATACTCACCAACGGCGGTGACCCGAACCCGGTATGGTTCCAGCGTCTCCTATGGGCGGTACTGGAAGGTGTGGTGGCGGCAGTGCTACTGGGGGCCGGGGCCGCTACCGGTGGTGACGCGCTCGGCGCGCTACAAGCAGCCTCGGTCGCTTCCGGGCTACCATTCGCTATAGTGCTGATCTTTATGTGCATCGGTCTGGCAGTGGGCTTGCGAGATGAGCGACTGCCGAGCACACGGCCGGATCCAGCAACGGATCGTCTTCCGCCGGAGCCGGGTCGGGCGGCGAGCCGTCCGCGAGGCGCCCCCTCGCCGCAGCAAGCGAGCGCGGAGGAATCTCAGGAGAGCAGGGGATCGAATCGCACTTAGCTAGGGCGGCAGGAGAGCTTTCGAGGTTCGGATTACATTTAAATGAACGTCACGTGGGTGGATCCTTAGTATCCACCCGCTGCAATAGTCGTGTACGGTTTGATCTGGGGAGGTTCAAAGATGGAGAAACAGATACCAAGGTCCTGGGTTGGTGAGGACATATTGCTTGCCCGAACAGGTGCCGCGGAGTCCGAGTTGGTGAATATACAAGAGATTAATGAGACGGGCGTGGCCTACACGTACATCTCCGGCGAGATGTCGGAAGTGCCGATCTTTGTACCGTGGGGGGCTGTAAGCTGGATGCGGCCCTCCATACCGGATGACCTGCAGGACTCTGAGGACAACGCGGAGAACGAAGAGGAGTAAAAGGCTTCTCGAAGCTCTGTAGCATGTAGCCTGAGTAGTTGCGTTAGAGGAGGTAAATCTCATGTCGAAAAAGGGACACAACCCATTTCGGGGTTTCGTTGACAGCATCAGTGAAGCGAACCGGATGCGGGAGCACTGGTTTACAAACCACGATCCTAGCCCGGAGGAG
>JBARZO010000398.1:0-4837 GCA_049650165.1 Rubrobacteraceae bacterium | reverse complement strand
GTTGTAGACTGTAACCTGGAGCGTCCGCATCTCCATCAGATACTCGGTGAGCCCAACTTCGTAGGACTCACCAGCGGCCTGGAGAGCGACAAACCGCTCGAAAGCCTGGGGTTCGCTCCTCTCTCGGAGCTTCTAGTAGTACCGACCGGTCCGGTGCCGCTAGATCCCGTAGGACACTTGAGATCCGAGAGGTTTGTCGAGTCTGTGCGCGAGTTGCAAGAAACCCGTGAGCTAGTTTTGCTCGACGCGCCGATAGTTGGACGACTGCTGGAATTTCCTACGCTCTGTGAGAGCTTCGACGGTGTATTGCTCGTCGTCCACGCTTCTCGCACCTTAAAGAGCGCCGCCCGCGCGGCCACCGACGATCTGCTGGAAGCTGGGGTAAACTTGCTGGGCGTGGTGCTCAACGGATGTCCCTAAACCTTCTACATGCGGACGATGGCTGGATCTTTCGTCCAAGCGGGCGTTCTTGCGTAAAGGAGTCTTCGTGACCGAAAAACTTCGCCCGGCAGAGGTGGGGGAGAGCCGAAAACGCGCAAAGACGCGCCGTACGGGAAGAAGGCTGGCCCTTTTCAAGGCTCTCGTGCTAGTCGCCTTATCAGCACTAACTGTGTACGGGATGCTCGACAGTGGTCTCTACAGAGAAGAACTCTGGCTGCCGGTAGCTGCCGGGATATTGGGGCTGTTGTTGGTCACTCTTTTCGTGGGTGGGTATTACGAGGATGTTTCGCGGGGAGGGTGGATCCTGGTAGCAATTCTGGCGGTGCTCGTCGGGATAAAAGGTCTTTCGCTCATGTGGACTATAAGCGACAAACTGACCGTGCTGGAACTTCTCCGTTCCTCCATGTATCTTGCGACCTTCGTCCTCGTTTTGGGCGCACTCTCGTCGAGTCGTCAGGTGTCACCCTTGATGGACGCGGCGGTCTTGATCTCCGCCGCTGTAGCCGGGTACGGCATTATGCAAAAGATAAATCCTATAAGCTATCCCGCCACAACGCCCGATGCTACCAGGATCGGCTCTACACTAGAGTACGCGAATACGACCGCGATGATAGTCGGGATCGGCATAGTACTGGGACTGGCGCGTATGGCCGAGATGAAGAGCCCGCTCGCCCGGGGTGTCTACGCGGCCCTGGTGGTGCTGTTCGCCATGGCCCTCTATTTCACCTTGTCCCGGGGCGGAATTATTTCGCTGGGCGCCGGTCTCTTCACGGTATTCTTGCTGGGGGGTAACCGGCTGCAGACGTTCGTTAACCTGTCTCTAATCTCTGCTCCTATGGCCTGGCTCGTCTACAGTGTGCAGGACCTCGAAACTCTATTTCGCGAGAATGTCACCGAGAGCCAGCAGTTGATGAACGGTGCTTCTTTGAGGACGGATCTCCTGATCGCGATGGCCGCCGCCTTTTTGCTGCAGGCAGTCTACGCAATTCTCGTCGAGCGTTACGAACTCGTGCCAGGGGCGCGCAAGATACTTGGCGTGATAGTGCTGGTCGGGGTTCTACTGCTAGGGGGAGTCGGCGGCTACCTAGCCAGCGATCAGCTACTAGCCGGTAGCTTCTCCGATGCCGTCACCGGCCGGATGCAAGAGAATGAAAGTGCCAACGAGCGGCTAACATCCGTCAGCTCGAACTCCCGGTCACAATATTGGCAAGTCGCTTGGCAAGAGTGGAAGCAGCATCCGTTCCTCGGAACCGGGGCCGGCACTTTTCAATTCATCTGGCTCGAAGATCGGCCTGGATTCGGCGGCGTAAAGCAGGTCCACAACGTATACCTGGAGCAGGGAACCGAAACCGGTGTGTTCGCGTTTCTCGCGCTGACCGGGTTTGCGGTGCTGCTCGTCGCGTACGCGGTACGGTCGACCTGGCGCTCCGAGCCCCTCGGCAACCGACGCATTATTCTCTCAGGGCTTACCGGTGCCCTGGTGTTGTACCTATTCTCCTCGGCCCTAGAGTGGCATTGGTACATCCCAGCGTCTACTTTGATCTTCTTTATCCTGGCCGCCATTGCCGTAAAGCTCTCCGCCCGCGAAGACTGGACTTTGGAGGGGAATGGCGAACATCAGGCGTATAGCCAATGGAATGATAAGCCTGACCGGAACAGTCTCTAGTCAGATGTTCGTTTGAAGCCTCGCGTCGGAGAGACTATTATCGTTATCCATGACCGCAGATTTTTATTCTAACCGACTGATCTTGCCATGAGCGTCGGGTCCGAGACCCGTAAAGAGACAGAGTACGATGAGTACGTAGGGCGTATCGCCCGTGGTGTAGGCATGAGTTCCACCGGTCAGGGGATAGGACGTTTGATCGGCTACGCGACGGCGGCGGCCATCGCCAAGATGCATGGAAAAGCCCAGCTCGGTTTCTACGCGCTCGGGATCGTGGTATTGCAGGTGGCGAATATCCTCTCGCAGTTCGGTATGGATAACGGCGTGGTGCGCTATGTCGCCCACTATCGAGCCGAAGGCGATACTGCGCGGGTACGCGGCACCATACTCCAGGCTATCTGGGTGACGTTTGGGCTCAGCGTGTTGTTCTCTGCTGGGATGTTCTTTGGGGCGGGTTTTCTGGCGGATGGGATCTTCAACAAACCCTTTCTCGAAACCATGTTCCGGCTCTTCGCCCTGGCACTTCCATTCTTTACTCTTATGAGCATAACCCTCTGGGCTACTCAAGGATTTCAGACCGTCAAGTACGCCACACTCGTTCGGGACATCCTGCGGCCTCTGGCGAACTTGATCCTGGTCTTCGTCTTCTACATTCTCGGCGTGCAGATCCTCGGTGCCGTAGTCTCGTACATAGCCTCGATGGCGCTTGGGGCCGGGCTCGCACTTTACTATCTGACCAAAGTGTTCCCAAAGCTCTTGGACCGTGAGACGGTGGCTGCGTATGAGAGCCGGGCGCTGTTTTCGGTTTCAGGACCCATGATCATTGCCAACTTCACGCAGTATATAAACCTGTGGACCGCCCTGATCGTGCTCGGCGTCTTCGCGAGCGCGGGCGAGGTTGGAATCTACGATGTAGCGGCGCGCACGGCAACGCTCTCGGCGCTCGTCTTGATCTCCTTCGGTGGCATCTTCTCACCCATGATTTCCAGCCTCCATCAGCGAGGTTTGACGGTGGATCTCGGTTATTTGTACAAGGACGTATCTCGCTGGACGTTTACCGGAGCCCTAGTCTTTTTCCTGGTAACGGCGCTACTTGCGAAAGATATCATGGCCTTTTTTGGCAAAGATTTTGTAGTCGGCTGGCCGGTAATAGTGATCGTGGCCGCCGCCCAACTCTTTAACTCTTCGGTCGGTCCCACGGCCCGCGTCCTGGCTATGACCGGCCGTCAGAGGATGGTGATGGTGGCGACCATAAGCTCCGCCATCGTAGCCGTAGCCGCAAACCTCTTGCTCGTCCCGAACTTCGGCATCTTCGGGGCGGCGGTTGCTACGGCGACTGCCCTCGTAGTATCCAACACTCTGAGCTTGTTCTTTGTCCGCCGCTTTCTCGGATTCTGGCCCTACGAGCGTCGCTACGCAAAGCCCCTGTTCGCCGGTGCTGTCGCTTGTGGGGCCGTCTATCTGGGACGATTCGCGCTACCCGAATACGAGGGGCTTTCAGCTCTGGGCCTCTTTACACCGCTGTTTCTAGTGGTTTTTTCAGTGATGCTCGTTGTTGTCGGGTTGAGCCCCAGCGACCGGCAGTTTCTCTCTTCATTCTGGCTGGCGGTTCGGCGCAACCTCCGCCGGAACGAGAAGGAATGAAAAGTCTCCCACAGCGTCTAAGGCGTGTCGGGGAGCGGACATTCGGTAGCCTACACGTAGATCTGGACCAGGATTACCGAAACTCTATCTTCCTGGCCGGCAGCGGTCGTAGCGGAACCACCTGGCTCTCGGAGATCCTCAACCACGATAACGAGTACCGTTACATTTTCGAGCCTTTCTATCCGGACAAAGTTAGCCTTTGTAAGAACTTCCGGCGCAAGCAATATCTGAGACCGGATGACCGGCGCGAAGAGTTTCTGGACCCGGCGCAGAAGATACTGTCCGGCGACATCCGGAACGCGTGGACGGATCGCTTTAATCGGAAGCTGATCTCACGTCAAAGACTCATCAAGGATATAAGGGCCAACTTGCTACTGGGCTGGCTACACTCCAACTTCCACGAGATGCCGATAATATTGCTGCTCCGCCATCCTTGCGCCGTAACGGCTTCCAGGCTCAAGTTGGGGTGGAAAGATATACTCGACGAAACGATGGTGCAGCGGGATCTGGTGGAAGATCATCTCTCTCCTTTTGTGAAGGAAATCCGGAGTGCCAAGACCCCGTTCGAACGCAGTATCTTCCTTTGGTGTATCGAGAATTATGTTCCCCTGCAACAACTCGGGCGCGACGACTTCTACCCGATTTTCTACGAGGAACTCTGTTCAGATCCTGAAAGAGAGGTCCGCCGTCTATACGGATTTCTCGAAAAAACAGTCGAGTCGGGCGTCTATCAGCGGATCAACCGCCCCTCCCACCTGAGCCGCCGCGAGAGTGCCGTGGTTCTCGGAGAACGTCCGGTGGACAGTTGGGTCGCCTCTGTGGACGCAGCGCAGACCGAAAGGGCCATTGAGATACTATCGCTCTTCGGACTCGACCGTATCTACGGCGAAGACCCGATGCCGCGCACTGACGCATTCTCTGTTCTCGTAGACAACCGAGAGAAAGATAGAGAATCGCCGGGCGATGCAAGATAGAAAGCCTCCGATAGTAATTCTCTCCGGCATCCGCTGGGACTTTCTTTGGCAGCGCCACCAGATACTAGCTACCCATTTCGCCCGCGCCGGCTACAAAACGGTCTTTGTCGAGACT
>JBARZO010000397.1:0-4688 GCA_049650165.1 Rubrobacteraceae bacterium | reverse complement strand
GTCGTTGTTGGTAGCGGTGTCCGCATCGCCTCCGGCGTCCGGGTCGGTCCGTACACTGTCCTGGGACCAAACGTCACCGTGGAGTCCGGCGCGAAGGTCGTCGGCAGCACGGTGGCCGAAGGCTCGGTTATCGGCGAGAACGCCGAGCTGGATGGCGCCCTCGTGGGACGTTACTGCAAAGTGGGTGCGAATGCCCGCCTACGGAAAGTCAGCGCCCTCGGAGACAACGTCGAGGTTGGCAAAGGGGCTACCGTCGAGTCCGAAGTGGCGGTCTTCCCGGACAAGACTGTAGAGAGAGGAGCCACCGTGTCCGAGGACATGACCTAAAAAGGTGAGGATCTACAGCAACAGTGCCTCGGGTCTTCACGTAAACCACGTGGCCCGCGTGGAGGCTGAAGAACGCTTTCCGGCGGCCCTCGCGGGTGTTCGTCTGGCACAGGAGAACGGAATCGAGATAGAGCACTGTGCCTGCGAGCCCGCGCCACAAGAGGCACTCGAAGCGGTACACGACGCGGCTTACCTCGACCGCTTGCGGGAGCTTTCGGAGGCGGGCGGCGGATACCTCAACGCGGACACCGGCCTCAACGAACACTCCTGGAATGCCGCGCTCCTCGCCAGTGGCGCGGCTGTTGGTGCGGTGGAGAGTGTCCTGTCCGGCACGCCGGCTTTCGCTGTGGCCCGACCGCCGGGGCATCACGCCGGCGCGGGCTACGGGATGGGCTTCTGTTTACTCAATCACGCCGCCGTTGCCGCCGAGTACGCCCGCTCGCGCGGGTTGGGGCGCATAGCGATCCTGGACTGGGACGTCCACCACGGCAACGGCACCCAGGACATCTTCTACTCCGACAAAGAGGTGCTCTATCTCTCCACCCACCGGAGCCCTTTCTATCCGGGGACCGGCTACATTCGCGAAGTCGGCGATGGCGAGGGTCGTGGCCTGACCGTCAACGTCCCGTTGTCGGCGCGTTCGGGAGACGAAGAATACGCGGCGGCTTTTGCCGGCGTGCTGCTGCCCGTACTTCGAGAGTTCGCGCCGGAGTTGGTGATCGTCTCAGCCGGATACGATTCTCACGCCGCTGATCCCCTGGGCGGCATGGCGCTGAAGTCGAAATCTTTCCGGGACTTCGCAGCCGTAACTACAGCCTTTACACAAGAACTCGGAATTGCTCCACCGGCCCTGGTGCTGGAGGGAGGCTACAACCTCGAAGCGCTGGCCGAGAGCGTGGCCGCCACGATAGAGGGAATTCAGGAAGGTATTCCACCGGGGTGGGAGTATTCGGGAGCCGTTAGGGAAGTAGAGGGCGCCCGACAGACGCACGCCGAGTTTTGGGCGTGTTTGCGGTAGGCTGAAAAAGCTGACCGACTGAAGTGCTGACAAGTTGAATGCTCTAAGAGGCGAAGAGGTTTTCCACTTTCTCCACAGTGGCGTTCATCGTAAAGATCACCACGTCGTCGCCGGGTTCCAGGACATCTTGACCCTTCGGGATGATTGTCTCACCGTCGCGGAGTACCATCCCAACGATGGCCTCCTTCGGAAAGTTTAGTTCGGACAGCGGATGGCCGGCCACGCGGCATTTATCGGGGACTCGCAGTTCGATCATCTGCGCCCCGCTTTCTAGCAGAGAGACGGCCACGACGTCGCCCCGGCGGACGAAGCGGCTGATGGCACCGGCCGCCAGCATGCGGGGTGAGATCGTTATGTCCACCCCCAGCTTCTCGGCGAGCGGCGAGAACTCTCCCCGGTTTATGCCGGCGATGGTCAGCCTGGAACCGAGTTGCCGGGCGTACAGTGAGGCGAGCATGTTCGTCCGGTCGTCGCCGGTTACCGCGATAAAAGCGTCGGTGTCGCCCACACTCTCCTGAATGAGGAAGTCCCGCGAGATATCCTCTTCGTGAAATACCACCGCCGTTTCGAGCTGTGAAGCGACGTGCTTCGCCCGTTCTGAATTACTCTCGACTACTTTCACCGAGACAATGTCTTCCAGAGCCTGGGCCAGGCGCAGTCCGATGCGGCCACCACCCACGATCATAACGTCTTCGACCGGTTCCGTGTCGGTCGAGACTGTAGCCACGGTTTCAGAGATACTCTGGTGCTCGGCGATCAGGAATATATGATCTCCGGCGTTGAGAACGGTATCTCCTCGGGACATCAGAGGCTCTCCGTTACGGACGCCGCCCAGGACCAGGGACCTTTCCGGCAGGCCTACATCTCTCACCGCTTGGCCCACCGCCGCAGAATCTTCGGATAGGATCACCTCGGCCACCTCAATGCGACCACCGGCGAACGAATCTACGTTTATCGCGCCGGGTACGAGTAGGGCCGCTTTGATCTCCTCCGCCGCAACCTGCTCGGTGTGGATGACGTAGTCTATGCCGAGTATGTTTTTGGCGAACGGGTCTTCCGGATAGTAGTCTGGATTATGGATCCGGGCCACGGTCCGCTCCACCCCATGGTATTTGGCCGCCAGGCAAGAGGTTATGTTCACCTCGTCGACGCTGGTCGTCGCCACCACCAGATCCGACTTCTTTATCCCGGCTTCGGCTAAAATTTTGGGACTGGCGCCGTTGCCGCGCATCACCAGGGCGTCCAACTGCTCGGATACCTGCTCTACTTTCTTCTCGTCATCATCTATCACGACTACCTCGTGCCCCTCCCCAGAGAGCATCTGGGCGACGTTGAATCCCACCTCCCCGGCCCCGACAATGACTGCCTGCATCTCTCAACCCGCTTTCCGATTTTCTTTAGCCCTCTAGCTTCGAGACAAAATCCGGAAGCTGTACTCTTACCATATATGTTACTCTGATTGCTATTAGGCGACAACTCGTTCCGGCCCCGCCGGAACTCGTATTGGCGAACATGGTTCGCCCGGTGCTAAAGTTACCGGTATGCGAACCGTTCCCTTAGGGTACTTATTCGCCGACCACGGTCGCGTATATTCCTGCCTTGCAAAACCGCATTGACTGACAAACAGATACAGAAACTCGTTTCGGGCGTTACCCGAGCTTTCGGGTACGCCCTGATATGTCTACCCATAGTAGTTTCTTTTCTGTACGTCAGACGGTTCGGGGTGGATGTCCCTTTCACCGATACCTGGCGGATGGCGCCTCTTTTCGAGAAGTTGTTTGATGGAGAGCTAAGAGTAAGTGACTTGTGGGAAAAGCACAGCGAGCATCGACCGCTTCTTCCGCGAATCTTTCTATTGCTTATGGGTCCGTTGGCGGATTTCAACATGAAGACGATCATGTACGCCACCCAGCTGTGCTTGCTCGCCACATTCGCAGGAGTCCTTTTAGCCTATAGAGAAACCGTGGGCTCCGACACCAAAGCAGTGTACTTTGCGATACCCCTGTCGCTGCTCGTGTTCAGCCTCGGCCAGTATTGGAACATGTTCCACGCCTGGTCTATACACGTAGTCGTGGTGAACACCTTCGGAGTCCTGGCCTTTTTGCTACTCAACGAACTCCGGGGCAAGGAGCGGGGGATGACGGTCCTGTTGTTCGTCCTGGCTATGTTGGGTGGCTCGGCGGCCACGCTTTCTGCTGGACATGGTCTTCTGGTCTGGCCCGTTGGTCTCGTGCAACTATTTCTCGAACCTCTCTTCAAGAGGAATAAGCTATATCTGTCGGGTGTTTGGACGATTGTGGGTGTTGCCCACTGGGCCATTTTCTTCCTGAACTACGACAACCCGGCCAGCCGAATGGACCGGATCTATTTCTTTAGTAGCCCGACGCTGGGGATAGATTATTTCCTGGGCCTTGTAGGCTTTTCGTTATTCCTGGGATCCAAACTAGCGATCGTCTCCGGCGCTACGATCATGGCGCTGTTGGTTTTCGTTATCGTGTGGATAGTAAGAAATCGGGATCAGGAGAAATATACTTTCTGGATCTCCCTTTCAGCGTTCTCGTTGCTGATCTTGGCCGCCACCACGGTGGCTAGAGCCGGCAAGGGAATTGAGTCGAGTATCCATTCCAAGTACGTGACTTTCTCTGTTCTACTGACTATAAGTGTCTACGTCATGGCCTTGAAGCTGGCCCGCGATCATGGGCGCTCGGAGCTCTCGTCGCTCCCGGTGGGTGTGTGTATTGGCCTTATAGTTCTCAGCGCCCCGCTCTCCTACTACTCAAACGTACAGACAGGGCAAGAGGTCCGGGTGGAAAGAGAAGAAAAAGCCTGCGTCTTGATAAATTACGAGGACAGATCTAATAAAGCTCTCCAACAGGCTTTTAGACCAATAAGACCCCCCGAAGTCGGGAAGGAAGTCCGGTACAATGCCGCTATCCTCGACGATTTGAACTACACCGTTTTCGCTCCCTCCACGGAGGCTCAGAGCAAACTCGAATGCGAGCCCTGACCCAAACACTCCACGAAGGGGGCAAGGTCCGAGCTATCTCCTGTTAGGCGCTGTCGCCACTAACAGACCCCAACGTCACGTTTTTTCTATTTCCCGCGTTTATCTAGGGGAAGCTCGCCATGCGCCGCGCATAAGTTGGGCTCTCGACAGCAGGTCCTCGTCCAGGCTAGCCTCTGTAGCCCCGTACCTTCGACGCACTTCTGTAGAGAGCGCGTCCACTACCTGAGGAACCGAGGCGTTTATGTCCGCGACGCTACCCTTGCTGAATGACAGGCTGAGCGCCGCATAGAAACTTTCTAGGACGGGGATCAGCCCTCCGGTATCGGAGACCAGGAT
>JBARZO010000396.1:0-2357 GCA_049650165.1 Rubrobacteraceae bacterium | reverse complement strand
ACTACGACCGGCAAGGCCGCGCTCGTGGTCCTGATCCCCGCCGCGGTAGCACTACTGGTGGCGTTGTTCCTTATCGTGGTAGTTGGCGCGGCCCTGTTCTTCGCCGCGCAATAACGAGGTGTCAGCGCCAGACGCGAGCTGGCTATTCTACTGCACGGGTTCTCACCCGGATAGTATGCCTGTCAGCCCCGCCGCTCTTCTGAGAAAAGAGCAAGAAAAAGGACCGGGAACAAACCCCGGTCCTTTCTCAGCCTATACGAAGGGGGATGGACAGCCTGACTTCGATTTCTCGAAGAGTCCCAGGATACTTTTACTGTGCATCCCCCTTCATAGGCTCGTGCGTCTCACGGCTTAGGCCATGCCCCGCAGTTCGGCCACCATGTCCAGGCCCTGCTGCTTGCACAGGTCCTTGGGACGCATGATCGCCTGCTCGTCCAACAGGTTGCGGGTGCGAGCCTCCTTCTCCAAGTGACGCTCGATAACGTCGATGGCCCGATCCACATCTTCCCGGGTGTACTCCCGAGTCTTCTCGTGGTTGATGGTGAGAGTCATATTTTCTGTCACCTCCTTCCTCTGGCGGTTTGACGGACCTTGTAACATTTGATCCGCCGAGCTTGACCTCAGAATAAGGCCACCCACCATCGTTGTCAAGGATAAATCACGCTTTTTCTGTTGGCCCACTGGCCGACAATTTTGTACATATATGCAAGTCATTTTCGCCCTCCGACAAACGCCCCATTTTTTAATCGGGGAACAACCGGCAAGATGTCTTCTGAGAGGCAGAAGTCCAGGTCCTTTTCGTATCCGAGACGCTTTAGCCGCCGGGCGGCACTGTTGTCTTTCAAAGATTCTTTGGGACGTCGCAAGTAGAGGTCCACCACTCGCTCCGCCCGTTCGTCCAACTCCGCACCCAAGTGCTGTAGATGAAGGAGTATGGCCCCGCTCGCGGCTTCGTCCTCTGAGGCTCGACGTCCCTCCCAGCCGCAGCCGACGACCGCGACTTCCGATTCGCCGTGCGCTTGGGAAAGTTCTTGGGCCACAGCACGGGCGTTCACGAAGGCGCCGGCCAGGATAGTCTGCGCTCCTGTCGCAGCTTCTATGATGCGGGTTCCATTCGTGGTAGTGAGGGCCACGGTCGAGCCGGGTGGCACTTCAGCGTTTTGCAGGGCGGTGGGAGAATTACCGAAATCGAAGCCCGCGAGTTTCGCACTTCCCCGCTCACCGGCGCGGAAGTCCGCCTCTATATTCAAGGCCTCTTGTATTGAAGCTACCGGCAACACCCGAGCGCCTTTAGAGACGAGAACCGCCACGGTGGTGCTCGCCCGGTAAGTATCCACGACGACGACCGTCGTACCGGGTCTTGCCGCCCGACGCGCCCCGTTCACGCCTCCAGAGTAACGGGCGATCAAGCCTTCAAACTCCTTGTACGACAGCTCAGCATAAGCAGAGAATTATACGTCTTGGTCGAAGTTCGGTTACGAGCCGGCAAAGGCCGGCAAAAAGATAGGGCGAGCCTGAAAGGCCCGCCCTGGATAGTCGACTCTCTGTGCGAGCTTTAGCGGCGCAGGATGCGGATCGAGATCCCGAGTGCAACCAACAACGAGCCGACTACGGGGATCGAGAGCGGCGCCCCTCCCGTGTCCGGGAGAACGGTCAACTCTTCGCTCGGATCCTCTGCCGGTGATTCCGGCTTCTCCTTCTCTTCCGGTGCGGGCTCGACGGCCGCTTCTTTCACCGGCTCCGGGGCGGGCTCGACTACTTCTTGCTCTACCGGCTGCGGCGTCGGCTCAGCCGCGACTTTGAGCTCGACCCGTTTCTTTACGGTGGAGTTCGGGACCCCCAACTCAACCGGCGGACTTTCGAGCGCCTCCGGCTCCGGCTCGGGCGGCAGGACCGGTACTTCAGGCTTGGGGGCCGGCGGCGCTGGTTCTACAGCAGCCTGCTTGACCTTGGCCGGTTTTTCGTACTGGTCTTCGGCGACGTATTGATCTTCGGAAGCATACTGCTCTTCGACGATCTGGACCGAGTTGCCTTTGGCGTTAGCACCGTTCTGCTGACGCGCAGGCTTGCTCTGGCTCGGCTTTTTGGGAGAGTCCGAAGCCGTCGGCGCTACCTGCCGGGCCGACTTATTAGGCGCCTGTTTGGCGTTTGAGGCGTAAGGCCCGACCGGTGTCGAGGCATCCGTTACTTCCACATCCACGACATCCACACCCACGGAAGTTAGCCCGATGTACTCGGCTGCACCCTGTGCGAGGTCTAATTCCCTGCCGGCCACGTATGGTCCCCGGTCGTTTATCCGAACCACGACGGAACGGCCCTCGTAAGTGACGATCAGCTTGGTGTCGAAAGCATAAGTC
>JBARZO010000395.1:0-6867 GCA_049650165.1 Rubrobacteraceae bacterium | reverse complement strand
AATGGGACGACAAGAACACCGGGCAGAAGCGATCGAAGCTGACGGTCGTGGTCGACAGCTTCGAGTTCGTCGGCGGCAAGGACGGTGAAACGGGCTCCGGCGGCGGGGGTGGCGGCGGCGGCCAGACGCGCGAGAGCGGAAGCTCGTACGGCGGGGGCGGAGGCGGCGGTGGAGGTGGCCGGGGTGACAGGCGGCAGCCAGAAGATGAAGAATCTGGGGGGCGATCTTAGGTGGTCGGCGTACTCCCGTCGGAGAGGCAGACTTTCCCGTCCGCCGATGCCCTTGGGGTGCCGACCGTGGCCGCCGAGGATTTCGAGCCCTCCTACCTGATACCCCACCGCCAGAAGATCCGGACCGACCGGCCCGTGGCCGGGGGAGCGGTCCACTTCTTTCTGGGTGACGAACGATTCGAGCCGGTGTGGAAGACTCCGAAGAAGGGCCTCTCTTACGTTAAGAGTGTAGGCGCCGCCCTCACCCCGGACTTCTCGCTTTACCCGGAGATGCCCCTGTCGCTTCAGCTCTTCAACGTCTACCGCAACCGGTGGTGCGGAGCCTTCTGGCAGTCGCGGGGGGTGAGGGTGATCCCGACTGTAGGATGGTCCGACGAGAGTTCATATTCGTTTTGCTTTCTCGGAATAGAAGAAGGCTCCGCCGTCGCAGTCTCGACCGTCGGCCTCGGAGACCCTCGCGGGACCCGCGGCGCCACACAGGACGAGCGGGCGCTCTTCCGGGCCGGCTTCGACGAGATGCTCCGCCGCATCCGTCCTCGCCAGGTGCTCCTCTACGGAGAGTCCTATGATGGATTATTGCCCGAAGGCACGGACGAAAGTTTGCTGCGCTCGTATCCATCTCGGTGGTCGAGCATCCGGGAGGAGCGGCGCCGGCTGTCTGAGGAGGCGATGCGCGCTTGATACTAGCCTCGGGCAGATCGAGAGTTTTATTTGGCGGTTGCCTCGTAGAATTAGTTTAAGAGAGAGCCAGAAGGAGCTATGCAACCTCATCCAAAGAGCAAAGTGCTGGAGTCGATTTTCGTCGAGATGGACCCGGTCTTGAGTGGATTCCAAGGGGTCATGGCCGAGTTACGCTTCACGGGGGAGGCATACCGGTTAAACCTCACGGCCGCCGGATCCGGCAACCAGCTATTGGATGTCATTTCGGAAGACCCGGATCTGGTTTACCGTCTTTTGGGAGAAGAGTTACGGTAGATACTAACTTTGCTAATACCACGTTCTTGGTTCAGGTGGTCTACGAGAGCCTAAGGAGTTGCCTAACGCCCGCCGTCGGGCAAGTAAAGGTCGTCCACTCCGGCTTCGCCTCCGCTCCCTCCCTTGACATCCCCGAGCGGAACCCGGCCCAGCAGAGCTGATCCGGGCGGTCGTTTTTTTAGGGGGTGTAAGGAAGGGATAGCCGAAGTCGTAGAGGCTGCCCCTGGAGTCGATAGGGCCTGGCGAAGCTCGGTCCTGGAAAGGAGCGAACCTGATGGTTTCGTTCAACAAAGTAGTGGTGGCGGGCAACCTGACGAGGGACCCGGAACTCCGGTTCACCAACGGCGGTGTTCCCGTCTGCGGGTTCGGGCTGGCGGTCAACCGGGTGCGGTCGAAGAACGAAGAGGTGGACTTCTTCGACATCTCCGCCTGGCGGGAGCTCGGCGAGACCATCGCCAACTACAAGAAGAAGGGCGACCCCGTCCTCATCGAGGGCCGGCTGCAGTTCCGCTCCTGGGAGGCCCAGGACGGCACCAAGCGCAACAAGGTGGACATCGTCGCCGAAAACGTTCAGTTCTTGGGCGGCAAGCCTGAGGGCAACGGAGGCGGAGCCAGAGGCAGCTCCGCCGGCGGTGGTACTGCGCAGGGCGCGGGCCACGGCCGTCAGCAGGAGCAGGAAGTCAACGAAGAAGACTTCGACGACATTCCGTTCGCGCAGGATCCGCGCGCCAAAACGAGGGTTGTGAGCAACATCCTCTAGCGGGGAGGTGATCCTATATCTACCCCGGACGGAATATCCGACGGGGTTTCGAAGGGACTGGGCTTAGAAGCCTGGTCCCTTTTTCGTGGCTGGATTTCTAAGAGCTCGCGACCACGGCTTCAAAGAAGCCGTCCGGAAGGGGAGGATACCGCCCCCTTCCAAACCTTCCCCCCGAAAAAGAGATGTTTTCTGTCTGCACGCTTTCTCAGTCTAACCACCGGCGACGGACCGGCTTCGCCTCTGTAAAGGGCACGCTCCGCGCTCCGGTAGATCTCCCGGACGATCATGCCTGTCAGCGGTTGGGTTTCTCTAATTCTTTGGTCGAGGAGGGGCCGGTGTTTGACGCCGCCCCGGCGTCCGGAACATCTCCTCTCCGCGCTCCGCCCTACGGCTTCGCCTTCAGCCCTTGACAGTCCGACGGCGGCGGTTCTACGGATAAGCGTAGTGGACAGGAACCGAAGAGAGGGAGGTACAAGATGCTGCACGGAGACGAGAAGGCCCGGGTGGCCGTCGAGCGGTTCTACCGGACGGAGGAGCCGGGTACGGAGGCCGTGTGGGCCACGTCGACCACGGCGTATGTGTTCGCGGTGACCCGGCGAGTTGAGGAGCGCAAGGGTGGCGGAGCCAAGGTTCCGGTACACCGCGGCGTGAGGATCTCCTGGCGGGTGTTGCTCGCCTACGATAAGCCCCGCCCTGGGGACCCCGAGCCCCGCAAGCGGCAGAGCTTCGAGGCGGCGTTCGCATCACTGCGCGAGCTCTTCCACGAGGTCTACTAGCAAAGGCCCGGATCATCAGGGTTGGGACTCTTCGGGGTCCCGACCCTTTTCTTTTGACTGTTGCGACCATTCCGCAAGAATAGGTACAATGACCACATGAGCGCTTTCGATCCCTACATAGAGAAGTTCCTGCCCGGCTCCGTCAAGGACCAGCACATCCCGGACGCTGAAAGTTCTGCCGAAGGCTCCGCCGGGGAACCCGACGGGGGACCAGTTGAGGGACCCGTGACCACCACTTTTGGCGAGGCTTATTGCGTGTTCTACGTCCGCTTCTCCGAAGAGGGGTCTGAGCCGGAGATCCTCTACCGCAAGGACCACGACGAGGAGTACCAGGCCGGCAGAGACTTCGGCCGTATGATGGCGTTCGCCGGCGAGCATCGCAAGGAGAAGCCACCCGAAGGGGCACACCCGGCCGAGATCCTCATGTTCGAGGAGGACCGCGAGCGGGCTTTCACCGACATCGTCCGGGCGCAGGTGGCCTTTGAGAACCACCCCGAGCTATCGGCGGAGGAGATTATTTCCCGTAGGCTCGACCGGCCGCCGGGGGAGAGGAGCTGATAGTGGAGATGCAGTTGACGTATGAGGGGCTGCAGGCGGAGCTCAGTGCGGCTACCTCGAAGCAGGAGAGAGAGGTCGAGGAGTTCGGAAACTACCTCGAACGTCAGTTCCAGTCGGGACGGATGAGCCCGGGGGAGCCGGCCGACCGTCAGGTGGGCCTTGACTTCGAGCGTGCCGAAGAGCACCTACAGAGGCTATACAGCTACTCGGAGGACCTCGCTGAACGAAAGAGCCGGGGCGTATCGCTCGGTCACCCTCGTGAGGATGCGTTCGTCGAGGAGCTGCTGGAGGTATTGGACTAACGGAGATCTCCGAGGGCGTTTCCCCCGCGGGCGGGGGTCGGGCTCTCGTGCTCCGGCTTCGCCTGCGCTACCGAGCCCCGCTTCGCGTGTCTCGGCCCTTCAGGCTTCGATCCCTAACGCGTGCCGGACGCTCTCTTTTCTCCGGAACCTGTCGGCGCCGGCGCTGACCCTCGAACAGAGACACGACCGAGAAATTTCTCGGCCGTCCCGACCGCCGGCCGAGCCGTCGGCAGCGGGTTATGGCTCATCCACGTCCCCGCATCTCCGCAGGCGGCAGAGTTCTTGTTGTGGTGGGGGATTCCACCCCCCCAAACCCCCGTCGAGTTTGCATCTGCTGGCGCAAGCGGCGCGGCGGTCTACCCGGTCCTTAGGGACCGGGCCGGCGAGCTAAAGACTCGCCTCTACGACCACCGGTGAACCCTCGCCAACACGGCCGGCTTCGCCGGAGGCTTAGGTACTCGCTACATTATTCTCTCTCAATCGGCTCTAATTATCGGTTCTGTTGTGGCGAACTCCCTGCTGCCGAAGTCGTGTCAAGCCCCACACGAAAAGTTTTTCTCAGAAGGACCCGGCTTCGCCGGGGAAGATGAACGACCGCTAAGGCGGTCTTGGAAAAACTGTGCGCTTTGTGGCAGGACACTAAGCAAGTGATAAGCCAAGTCTAGTTTACCTAAGAATTTGAGCCTTCAAGATTGAGAGATCACGGTGATTTCTCACAGACCAGAAAGGGGTCGCGGATGAAGGAAGTGAAGGACGTGCAGGGAACGACGGAGCAGACTACGGGCGCAGAGCAGTTGGTGGTCGAGGAGCTGGCGAGCCGGATCGAGCGGCTGCTCCAAGCCGAGGGTGGCGCGGTGAAGGAGTCGCAGATCATCTCGCGCTTCAGGGGCTTCACGGAGCCCAGGAACGAGGCGCTCAGGAGCCTGGCCGAGGCTAGGAGAATCCGCAAGGTGCGCTGCTCCAAAACCGGGACCACGCTGGTAGCGCTGGCGGAGCCTGCTACCACCCGGCGAGGGCTCAAGACGACGGCCCGGGCCGAGCAGGCGCGGCTGGCAGCGTTGGAGGCTGAGCGGCGCGAGGCGCTGAAGCCAACCGCCCAGGAGTACAACGGGGGCGATGCCTCGTTCTCAAGCTACCGCTTCTACGTGGAGATGCTCGCCGCGGGTGCGATGAAGGCCGAGGAGTTACCCTTCAAGGTTGCCTCAGAGCGCGAAGAGTGTCCGAAGGTGAAGCGCCCACGTCAGTGGAAAGGCGGATCAGCGAAGACAGCCAGTGCTCCGGCCCGGACGCCGGACACGATCTCCCAGGCGACCCGCCGCGACGTCGAGGAGCAGCTCGGTAACGGTGCGGCGGCCTGGAACACGGCGAAAGCCCAGTACGTGGCGAGTCTCCCGACCCTGGCGCACAAGATACTCCACCTGCTCCGGCGCGACGGGATCAGGACGGAGGCCTCGCTTCTCCCGCTGGCGAAAGCCGAGGAGCAGCCGGTCCCGGAGGCCCTGCTGAAGCGGACGCTCCAGGAGCTCGGCGAAGCTGGCAAGATCCGTAAGCGGCGCGAGCGCTCGACCGGTCGCATCGTCTTCGACGCCTTCGGCAAGATGGCCGACCGGGAGCTTGAGACGCTCCTCATCAGGGTGATGGCCGATCCGAAGAACGGCATCCCGGTCCCCGAAGACACGAAGCTCTCCCGCAGGGTGAACGCCTTCCGAAAGGCCGGAGCCGCCGGGAAGGCCAAAGCCGAGGCCGAGCGGCAAGCCGAACGGCAGACCGGGTCAGCGGAGAACGAGCAGCAATCGGTAGCGGCGTAGAAGAGAAGATGAGGAGCGAGGCCCGACTACGGGCCTCGCTCCTTTTTTTATGGTCGGAATCCGGTCGCAGGTGAAGCCCACCCGTTGGCGGCGAGGGTGGTGACGAACAACGCTACCCAGTGCGGGGGGCCGCAGGTCGCGACGGGCCGGCGTAGCTGCTGGCGTAGCCGCTGGCGGAAGAGACGGGTAAGGACGCTTACGAGTTGGAGCGGCGACTCGGGCACGGCTCCCAGCGCTACATCCAGCGCTACACCAACCCGCCGGAGGACGTAGCGGCCGGGTACGTAGAAGAATTCTGAGTTGCCTTGCAACGTAAACCTTGATTGCGGCTGGTGACAGGAACCGTAACTCTCCCCCCTCTAAGTGAGTCCCCTATATAAACAAACCAGGGCTCTAAGGCCTATTACGAGCGAGCGCGCAGTTTACAACGTTAAGGAGCACAGAAACTCGAGTAGTTCGTTTTTCGCCACGATTTCGTGGCCCCGCCGTGGCCGTTTATAGCAGCGCCACGCCGATGAGCAGAAAAGGGATACTCGACGGTGGTGTGTGCCGTTCGCCGTCGCCCTTCCTTGGTCGTTAGTGTGGTCGATGACGCGAGTGGGTGAGTGTCCATTGCCTTGTCCTCTCCTCGGTGGTCGTAAGACCTGTAGTTTGAGCGCCGTTCCGCTTATCACACCGTAATGACTACTTTCCCTGCAGCGTGCCCCTTTTCGAGATACCGGATGGCCTCGGGGACCTCGGCGAGCGGGTAGGTACGGTCGATGACCGGCATCAGCTTCCCTGCTTCAAGGAGCCCCTTCAAGATTGCCATAGAGTCTCTCTTGTCTGGCATCGAGAAGTTCGGGGTCGGCAGCCCACTCACGAACGGGGAGAGCACCACCAGTTTGAGGACACGGGGGATGCTTCCCAGCCAGCGCCCAGCCCCCTGCCCGAAGCGATCATGGCCGATGAGCACGTAGGTCCCCTCGGGACTAAGGGCGCGTCGGCAATCCGAAAACGGATGGTTCCCGGGGACGTCGAAGATCAGGTCGTAGCGCTCACCGCTTTGGGTGAAGTCTTCCCGGGTGTAGTCGATGACGCGGTCTGCGCCGAGCGAACTGACCATCTCCGGCTTCCCAGTGCTGTCCACGCCGGTCACATCCGCTCCGTACGCTTTGGCGAGCTGTACGGCGAACGCGCCCACACCACCGCCAGCGCCGTTGATCAACACGCTCTGGCCTGGCCGCAACCGTCCCTCATTCGGAAGATTGTGCAGGGCGATGATTCCGGAGGTGGGTACGGCCGCGGCTTGTTCAAACGTGATGTTGTCGGGCTTCCGCGCCAGCGAGTCTTCTGGAACAGACACATACTCGGCAAAGGCTCCGCCGTTGGTCCACTGATAACCTTTGATGCTCTCGCCGAATACCTCATCACCTGATTGAAACCGCGTCACGTTCTTGCCAACCGACTCAACGTGCC
>JBARZO010000394.1:0-3981 GCA_049650165.1 Rubrobacteraceae bacterium | reverse complement strand
CCCTTACACCTACCAGGTTGTCGAACGAGGATGGGACGCGTATAGAACCGCCGGTGTCCTCTCCTATCCCAACGGCCCCGAGGTTCGCCGCTATCGCCGCCCCCGTTCCGCTGCTGGAGCCGCCGGGATCCCGATCCAGGGCGTATGGGTTCTTCGTTACGCCACCAGCAGAGGAGTAGGCGAACCAGGAGGTGGCGAAGTCCGGCAGGTTCGTCTTCGCGAGAATTACCGCTCCAGTCTCTTTGAGCCTCTTTACCGCCGTCGCGTCCTCATCCGGCGTGTAGTCCTCGAAAGCAATAGAACCGAACGTCGTGCGGATACCGGCGGTCTCTGCCTGATCCTTGACCAGCACCGGGACACCGTGAAGCGGCCCGACCAACTCCCCGGCCTGCTGGAACGAGCGGTCGAGTTCTTCCGCCTCTTCCAGCGCATTAGGATTTATAGTGATGATCGAGTTCAGTTCCGGCCCGCTCTTATCGTACGCCTCTATACGCGCCAGGTACAACTCGACCAGCCGCCGACAGGTCAACTCTCCCGACCGAAAAGCAGAATGAATGTCGTCTATCGTCGCTTCTTCCAGGCGGAAAGACCGTTCAGACAATACCGGCTCCTATCTTGGGTGTTTGTTATTTGATTGGGTGACCTGCGAATCTACTCCAGCTCCAGCAAATCCTGCCCCGCACTAACAGCTTCCTCTTCTTCGACCAGGATCTTCGCGACCGTGCCGTCTTCTTCGGCTTTGATCTCGTGGAACGACTTCATCACCTCGACGAGCCCGACGGTATCGCCAGCCGAAACGCTGTCACCTTCCTCGACGTAAGTCTCGCTCTCCGGGTCGGGCCTGCGGTAGAAAGTGCCGGGCATCGGGGCTTTGACGGTCTTTTCAGCCAATGTTGATCCTCCTTTAAGAGACTTTTTCTTGCGCCCGTCCGAGCGGGCGGATCTGTATGTCGTTCTCTTCCAACTTGCGGGCTATAGCTTCGGCCAGCTTTACGGCTCCCGGCGTGTCGCCGTGGACGCACACCGAGTCGCAGATCATGTCTACTTCCTTGCCGCTGTCAGCGACGACTTTGCCCTCTGCGACGGCCCGAACGACCCGGTCCCCCACCTCCTCGGGGTTGAGCTCCTCGGTGACGGCGCGGGTAAAGACGATCTGGCCCTCGTCGTCGTAGCCCCGGTCGGCGAAGAACTCACCTGCAACCGGCTGGTCCATCTTCTTCGCCAGGTCGTAAGTCACGGAAGCCTGCATGCAGAAGAGGAGCAATCCCGGGTCCACCTTCTGGATCGCCTCGATGATCGCGCGCGACAGCTCCTCGTCGCGGGCGGCGACCATGTAGAGGGCGCCGTGAGGCTTTACGTGCTGAACCTCCATATCGTAGTAGCGGGCGAACTCCCGCAGTGCGCCGAGCTGGTAAATGAGCTCGTCGTGGATCTCTTCGGGCGGCATATCTATCTCCCGCCTTCCGAAACCGACCAGATCCCGGTATCCCGAGTGGACGCCGACCGCGACGCCGTGCTCCTTCGCCAGCCGCACGGTCTCGCGCATCACGTGCGGGTCGCCGGCGTGGAACCCGCCCGCCACGTTTGCCGAGGAGATGTAGTTCATCATCTCCGCGTCGTGGCCCATAGTGTAAGGGCCGAAGCTCTCGCCCATGTCGCAGTTGAGGTCTATGTGCATCGTTGCCTCCCTTCGGTTGGCGTCGTTTAGTCTCTAGGTATTTCAGCTTTTTTCTGATCGACTAACGGACTGATCAACTGAGAGACTTTTCAATCTCCTCCATCTGCCGCCGCCGCTGCGCGCGGGCTTCCATTGCTTCTTCGAGGTCCACCGAGCGGAAGCGGGTCTTGTCGTTGGTCTTAGTCTGGGCGAGGGTGTCTCGGTCCACGCTGATGACGGTGCCGATGGTGGCGTAGCCGCCGCCGGTTACGGCGTCGTTGTTGAGCACGATGGGCTCGACGCCGCCGGGGACCTGGATGGAGCCTACAGGGTAGCCGAAGTCCACGACGTTCGCCTGGTCCGCGCCCGCGCCCGCCGGCTGCTCCCGCTCGACGAACTCCAGCTCGCCACCCCGGTAGCGGTAGCCGATGCGGTCGGCGTCCGGGGTCACGGTCCACTCGGTGTTCAGGAACGTCTCCAGGCTCTCCTCCGTCAGCCGGTAGCTGGCTAGCCCGATGATGACGCGCAGCTCCGGCGAATCGCTGTATGTCGGGAGATGGTTCTCGTCCACCCGCTTTCCGACGCGGTCCGAGGCGCCGTCCGACTTTCCGACTTTTAGCTCGTCGCCCTCTTGCAGGGCGCGGCCCTCGTGGCCGCCGAGACCGATCAGGGTGTACGTAGATCGGCTGTGCATGAAGACCGGCACATCTATGCCGCCGGCTATAGCCAGGTACGACCGGGCTCCGCTCTTCAGGTAGTCGAAGGAGAGCACGTCGCCCTCCTCTACCGCCAGCGTCTCCCAGGTAGCGGCTTCTTCGCCGTTGATCTTGGGCGGCAGCTCTGCCCCGGTTATGGCGATGACCGCGTCCTGAGTAAATTCGATCTCGGGTCCGAAGTAGGTGATCTCCAGCCCCGCGGCACCTTCTTCGTTCCCAACGAGATAGTTGCCGACCTGGTAGGAGAACACGTCCATCGCCCCCGAAGGCGGCATCCCGATGTTGTATTGTCCGAAGCGTCCGATGTCCTGGACGGTCGTGAGTAGTCCCGGCTGTTTAACCTTGATCGCCATATAGCACCCCCAGGATCTCCTCGTTGTAAGCGTGCGGATCTTCTAACGCCTTGTCACCGTAGAAGGTGAAATCCGCCTTACGGTACTCGAACGTCCCATCTTCTACCGTGGACCGTATCTCGTCGTACTCTTCCCGGTCTATGCCGCGATACTTGAATACGTCGCCGGGTTTGGGGAATACGATGTTTTCCTCGAAGTCTTTGAGACTCTGGCTAAGGTCCAGGACAGGGGCCGCGGCCGTTCCGAAGAGTTGGTAGCCGCCAGCGCCCTGCACCGGATAGACGACCGCGAAGCCGCCGCCGAAGCCGAACGCCCGCTCGGAAGTGAAAGTGCGGGGCCGGACGTACTTGGGAACCTCGATCTGCTCCTCCGGCGGCACAAGCTGGTAGCACCAGGGAAGGCCGGGCACGAAGCCGATCATGGTGACGAGCCACGGCGAGCTGAGCAGGGCCTCGATAAAGTCGTCCTTCGTATCGTAGCCGTTGATGCGGGCGCCGTACTCCAGGTCGGTTGAGTCCGGATCCTGGTGGCGGTCGCGGAAGTTCATCAAGGTCTCGTGGGTCCAGGGGTCCTCGATCAGGACCGGCACGTCCACGACCCGCGTTTCGATCTCGAAGCCCTGGACGTCACCGACCTCCTCGTCAATTTCCTTGAGACGGGAGATCAGGTCATCTGGCCGCAAAATGTCCGGGTCTATCCGGATCATGTACGAAGCATTCGACGGACAGATGTCAACGATACCCTCTATGTCCTCTTCCTTGAGGCGGTTCGTGATCGCCATAGCCCGGAAGTTGATCTTCAGGCTCATGGCCTCGGCAAGTTCCACGAAAACGAACTCATCCCCACCGTAGCTGTACCGCGCCTCGGGAAGCCCGGTATCTAAGCTGCTCATGGTCTCGCCCTCACCCCCTGTATTCTCTTTTTATAACCTCTCTACTATGCCAGAATACTACAGGCACGGGAAATAGCGGTCAATAAGTGCTAAAAGATACCCTCGAAGACGGTCGGACACGGAAGGGAACGGACTTGAATCTGGCGATGATGACCCGAACGGCAATGATGGCCGCCGTTACCGCAGTGGCGGCCCAGATAGTTATTCCTCTCTTCCCCGTTCCTTTTACCCTGCAGGTTCTTGCCGTCATCTTGGCAGGCCTGCTGCTCGGACCGCGTTACGGAGCGTTGGCGATGGCAATATATCTGCTCGTGGGCGCGGTCGGGGTGCCGGTCTTTAGCGAATTTAGAGGCGGTCTTGGGC
>JBARZO010000393.1:0-1600 GCA_049650165.1 Rubrobacteraceae bacterium | reverse complement strand
GCTCAAGAGAGGCTGGATCTCAGGCCGTCGAGGACGAACTGAACGGCGAGGGCGGCGAGCAGCACGCCGAGCACGCGGGAGAGAACGTTTGCCCCGGTCTCCCCGAAGAGGGCCATGATCCTGGGGGCCAGCAGCAGAGAGACGAGCACGAGCAGCAAGACTATCGCCAGCACGCTTAGAACCGACAGGATCTCCACGGGACCCCTGTCGCCGGTGTAGAGGAGGATACTGGTTATCGCTCCAGGACCGGCGATCAGGGGTATGGCGAGCGGAAAGACCGAGATATCGTCTTCGTAGGATTCTTCTTCCTGCTCCCGCACGGTGCGCGAGCGCATCCCGGAAGAACTGGCGAAGATCATATCCAGAGCCGTCAGAAAGAGCAGTGCGCCGCCCGCGATCCTGAACGCCGCGATCTCTATGCCCAGCGCGTTTAGCAACGCGTTGCCGAACAAGGCGAAAATGAGCAGGATGCCGGCACCGAGCACCGTTCCCTTTATCGCCATCTCTTTCTTACGCTGTGCGCTGTTGCCCCGGGTAAGGGCGGCGAAGATGGGGGCGAGGCCCAGTGGGTCCACCACCACGAGTAGGGTTACGAAAACGTTGAAGGCGAGTTCCAGCACGTCCGGATTATATGCCCCGGCGGACGCTCTTCCTTGAAGGTAATATGAAAAAGCGCGGTGGAAGATCGTTTCAGGCGAGCCGGGTTCCGGGCAAAGAGAGCATCGCGAGTATCAGACGAGCAGTGAGGAGAGCAGTTTAGTGAAAGCCGTAATAATGGCCGGGGGCAAAGGAACGAGGCTCCGGCCGCTGACCAGCAACCAGCCGAAGCCGATGATCTCCATCGTCAACAAACCTTGCATGGAGCACATCGTGAACCTCCTGAAACGTCACGGTATAGAAGAGATAGTGACGACCCTGGGATTTATGCCCGAGGTGATAGAGGACTACTTCGGCGACGGTTCGGAGTGGGGTGTGAAGATGGATCACTCCATCGAAGAAGAGCCTATGGGAACCGCCGGTTCCGTAAAGCTCGCCGAAGACAAACTCACCGAGCGATTCGTAGTGGTCTCCGGCGATGCCCTGACGGACGCGGACCTGAGCAAGGCTGTCGAGTTTCACCGGAAGAGTGGGGCGGAGGCGACGCTGGTACTCCAGGAAGTAGACGACCCTTCGGAGTTCGGCATCGTGGTCGTGGACGACGAGGGCCGTGTAGAACGGTTTCTGGAGAAACCGGACCCGGAAGAAGTTTTCTCGTACACGGCGAACACCGGCATCTACGTTTTGGAGCCGGGCATACTGGAGGAGATACCCGCCGACGAGGAGTACGATTTCGCCGACGACCTCTTTCCCAAGCTGCTCGGTGAGGGGCGGCCCGTGTATGGCTACGTCACGGAGAAGCCCTATTGGGAAGACATCGGCAACATACACCAGTATCTGGATGCCCAGCGGGCGGTGCTCGGCGGCGACGTGAACGGGATCGAAATCCCCGGCGAACCCGAAGATAACGACGTGTACCTGGCGGGCGACGTGGAGGCTGCGGACGGCACGCTGGAAGGTCCGGTCGTCGTCGGGAGCGGCGTCCGGGTCGCGTCCGGCGCGA
>JBARZO010000392.1:0-1981 GCA_049650165.1 Rubrobacteraceae bacterium | reverse complement strand
GAGTGCGAGGGTTCCTTGTGCTTGTGTTCCTCATCTCGGCCGTATTTCTCGCCCTTCTCGCCGGTGGATGGATGAGCGGCCGGCTCGCGACTACGCACGCGGGACTCAATGGGATCGTGGTGGGGATAGTTCTAGTTGCGGTCCCGCTCGTGTGGTTGGTGGGGAGCATAGCGTTCGTTTTTCTAGAGCCGATCACGAGTCCCGATGACGCTTATGGACGTTCGGAGAATCTCCGGATGCTGGGCGCGGCGCTAATAGTGTATTGCGTCGTTTCTCCGGTGTTCATCCTGGCGAGCTTTCTGGGAGGCCGGATCGGTGATCGCTTCAGGAGCAGGAACTTCGAGGCGCAACTAAAAGCGGGGTGACAGTAGTCGCGGCGCCATCAGGCAGACGACGACCGTCATTGCGGCGCAGATTATCGTCGGGAATACGAAGACTTCGAGCGGCGTCGAGCGGGTCGTGAGGCCGAAGACGGACTGCAAGGCGTCGTTCATGTAGGCGAAGGGAACGAAGTCCCGCAGGAGTGCCAGGAGGCCGGTCGGGTTCGTGTTGCGGAAGAATCCTGACAGGTAGATCAGGGGGAAAAGTATCGCCGTGGCGTAGAGCAGCACGTCTGCCGGAGAGGTGGTGAAGTTTGCGATAAAGATGCCGATGCAGTTCGCCGCCACCAGCGTCGCGAACACCCCGAACGTTGCGGCGAGCAGCAACAGCGGCGGCGCCGGATTGAACAGGTAAGCCACGAGTAGCGCCGGCACGAGTTGGAAGAAGTCCAGCACGGCGTTGACGGCTAGCACCTCGAAGACTATTCGCTGCGGCCGGAGGGGCGTAAGGGCGACACGTCCTAGGATGCCGTCGTTCAGGTCTGTCGTCAGGCTCTCGCCGGAGCCGAAAGTCCCGGCCATTATGGCGACGATGCCGATGACCGCCGCTTTGTACTGCTCCGGGATGTCGCTAACGGCGACGGGGCCGATGATCGCCATCGGGTAGACCATCTTGATGATCAGGGCGAACCGCTTGCCGAAGAAGAGCGCCACGTCTTTTTTCCAGTAGGCGTCCGGCGGGTTAATTCTCACTTCGCAACGCCTCCCCGGTCAGCTTTACGTATACGTCCTCCAGGTTTGGCCGTCGAACCGTGAGGTCGGTGATGTCACCGCCAGAGGCAATGATCGCCGCCACCACGTCCGCCACGATACCGGGACGGTCTTCGCAGTGGATCACCAGGTCCCGGCCTTCGGGCACGATCCTATCCACACCCGATACTCCTTCCACCGGATCGTACTCGACCGGGTTCCGAAGCGTCGCCAGGATTCGCCTCACGCCCTGGATCGAGGAGATGAGTTCCTCCGGCGTCCCCTCGGCGACGACCTTCCCCCGGTGCAAAAAGGCGACCCGGTCGCAGAGCGATTCGACCTCGTCCACCTGGTTGCTCCCCAGCACGATGGCGACGCCTCCATCGGTCAGGTCCCGGATCTTCCGCTGGTAGGCGAGCTGAGAGGTGTAGTCGAGGCCGAGCGACGGCTCATCGAGCAGTAGAAGGTCCGGGGTATGGGCCAACGCCTCGATGAGCGCTAACTTCTTCCCCATCCCGTAGGAATAGGTCTTTACCCGGTCATCCCGATACTCGGCGAGCCCGAAGTAGTCGAAGAGCTCCGAGAGAATACCCTCCACTTTGCTCTCCTCCACCCCGTAAGCGCGGGCGAAGAAGTAGGCGTTTGCCCAGCCAGAGAGGTCCCCATAATGCGTCGGGCGATCCACCATCAAACCCGTTTTGGCCCGGACCTGGCGCTTCTGCGCAACCCCGTCCAACCCGCCGATCCGCAAGGTTCCGGCCCCGGGCTCCACAGCGGTGGATAGCACCCGGAGCAGCGTGCTTTTGCCACTCCCGTTCGGCCCCATGAGACCCAGTACTTCACCGGGCCCGGCCGCAACGCTAACGTCCTCGATGCCCCGACCACTGCTCTTGTAACGGAGCGTTATGTTC
>JBARZO010000391.1:0-2081 GCA_049650165.1 Rubrobacteraceae bacterium | reverse complement strand
GAGGTCGCCGATCTCGTCGCCCGCGGCCTAACCAACCCGGAGATCTCTGCGGAACTCAGTGTCTCGGAGCGAACCGTCCACGGCCACGTCGGAAACGTCCTAAAGAAACTCGGTCTGAACTCCCGATCGGAGGTAGCCAAACGCCTAGATGAGAGCAATCTTTGACCTCGAAAGCCGAAATATGTCCTGATCCTACCGGGGTGGGTGCATCCAATTATCGGTCTATAACGTACCTTGCGTACAAAAGCACCTTGTGCGCGAGCGGAGGGTGAATGCCGGATTCATCTGTGAACATGGACGGTAGACATCTTCATCTAGTCGGTACGCCGGAGGCCGAGACTTCGGGGTTGCGGATTCGGATGCTGGGCGGCTTTCGGGTATCCTCTGGATCGCACATCTTGGAGCGTCAGGAATGGAAGCTACGAAAGTCCGCCAGCCTCGTCAAGCTCCTCGCCCTTCAGCCGCAGAACCGGATGCATAGGGAGCGAGTCATAGACCTACTTTGGCCCGGACTAAGTCCCGAAAACGCGGCCAACAACCTGCACCGCACGCTCCACGAAGCCCGCAAGACGCTAGGTCTTTTGCTCCGAACTCCGGGATACCTGCAATTGCAAGACGAGCACCTAACCCTCTCCCCGGAAGTGGAGTTGTGGACGGACGTGGACGCTTTTCGGGCAGCGGCGGCGATTGCCCGGGATACGAAAGACCTCAAAGCCTACCGGCGGGCGATAGAGTTGTACACGGGTGAACTGCTGCCGGAAGACCGCTACGAAGAGTGGACCGAAGACCCTCGAAGAGAGCTCGCGGAATCGTACCTGGGTCTGCGCCTGGAGCTTGCCGCCCTCCACGAGGAATGCGGTGAATACCGGCTCTCCATAGAGATCTTGGAGAAACTGGTGGCCGAAGAACCCAATAGTGAAGAAACCAACGCTAGCCTCATGCGTCTCTACGCCCTCACGGGACGGCGACGGAGGGCGCTGGACCAATACGAGCATTACCGGCGGATCGCCGAAACCCGCGCCGGCGAACCAGGAGCGACGCCAGAAATCGAAGCTCTCCACGAGAAGATACTCGCCGGGAAACTCACTTTCCCCAAAATACCTCCCGTGCGGCCCGCATCCTCGGAGACCGTCCACCCACATAACCTGCCCGTCCCCAGGACCAGCTTCATTGGGCGGGAGCGTGAGATCTCCGTCCTCAAACGTCTCCTGGATACGAGACGACTCCTGACGCTTACCGGCGTGGGCGGCTCCGGCAAGACCCGGCTGGCACTCGAAACTGCCCGCGAGCTATTGGAGAACCACCCCGACGGGGTGTGGCTCGTGGGCCTCTCGTCCATCACCGACCCGGATCTCGTAGCCCAAACAGCCGCCAGTGTGTTCGGGGTGCGCGAAAAGCCGAATCGCCCGCTGGCCGCAACGCTCGCCGCGGCCTTGCGCGAGAAGGACTTGCTCCTGGTCCTGGACAACTGCGAGCAGGTGGTGGACGCCGCGGCAAGTCTGTCCGAGACACTCCTCGACGTTTGTCCCGGATTGAAGGTCTTGGCGACCAGCCGGGAGCTGCTGGGTATCGAAGGCGAGGTAAGCTGGACAGTTCCACCACTGTCTCTACCCGGTCCGGACGATGAACTCCTCGTTGAGAACCTGCAAGAGGCGGAATCAGTACGGCTGTTCGCAGATCGGGCCTTCCAGCGGCTGACGAGCTTCTCCCTCACGCCGGAGAATACCGGAAGTGTAGCGGAGATCTGCCACAAGCTCGACGGCATTCCGCTGGCAATAGAACTGGCGGCGGCGCGGGTAGGAACGCTAAGCGTGGATGAAATATCCGGGAGGCTCGAAGATGCTTTGTGGTTATTGAATGACGGCCGGCGCACTGCCCAGCCCCGCCAACGAACGCTGCGGGGGACCCTCGACTGGAGTCACGATCTTCTGGACGACGACGAACGATGTCTCTTGCGGCGGCTCGCAGTCTTTGCTGGGGGATTCACGCTCGAGACCGCCGAGCAGGTGGTAGAGGACGGCACCATCCCTGAGGACGAAATTCTGTGGCTCGTTTCGAGTCTGCTGGACAAGTCGTTGCTC
>JBARZO010000390.1:0-8514 GCA_049650165.1 Rubrobacteraceae bacterium | reverse complement strand
GATCAGGACAGTGGCGAGACCCAGATCAGTCTCGGCGCTGGAGAAGAGTTGGATGGAGACCAAATAGTAGAGCACGCCGGGGAGAATATCCTTTACATATCCGCCCCTATAAGCGACGCCCTGGACGGCAGCACCATTGACCGGGTCGAGACACCCGAAGGACCGGGCATCGGTATTGCACCGGCGGCTGAGCAACCAAACTCATAGAACCGAAATCGCACCAGCAGGCAAGAAGGACTCCGCTTCAAGTGCGGGGTCTCTCCCCGTTCCGGGGTGTCATCCGGTAGAGTAAGATCATGGATGCTTCCGCAAACCACGTGGTTATTGTCGGCGGCCCGGAAGAAGAGGTCGAACTTTTGGCGATCTCGCTGGACGACGGCGAGGCGATACCGCTCTTCGACTCAATAGAGGAAGCCGAAGAGTTCCTCGCGGCGACTGGCTCCTTCGGTGAACACTGGCTGGCGCAGGAGGTATCCGCCCGCGCACTGTTGGAACTTCTGGAGTACCAGGGTGAGGAAGTAGAATACGTAGCCCTTAGTCCGCCACCCGAGCGGCTGGAGGGCGGGATGGAAGTGCAGGTCATCCCGCGTTACGCCTTTACCAGCCTGCTGGAGCATCAGTCTACCGGGGAACCACTTCCCGAGAGCAAGGGTTTCTGGCGCAGGCTGTTGGGGCGCTAAAGTTTTCTACCTTCGCTTTTCGGCCACCATGCGCATCCCGTAGCGGGGTTTTAGGGTGAAGCTGGGTTCGGGTTCTACCGGGTGGCCGGGGACCAGGTAGAGCTTGTAGCGCTGGGCGACGGCTGCGAGGACCAGCTTGGCTTCCATGGTGGCGAAATTGTTGCCGATGCATTGGCGCGGCCCGCCGGAGAACGGGAAGTAGGCGTACTTGGGACGTCCGGCGCTCTTTTCGGACGCGAAGCGTTCGGGGGCAAAGATCTCCGGTTCTTCCCAGAAGTCCGGGTGCCGGTGGGTGACGTACTGGCTGAGGATTACGCGAGAACCTTTCGGGATGGTATAGCCTCCTACCTCGTCCTCTTCGGCCACGAGCCGGGAGAGTCCCCAGACAGGAGGCATTAGGCGCATGGATTCTTTGAAGACCATCTCCGTATAAGAGAGACGCCCCAGGTCTTCGAAGCCGGGAGGACGGCCGCCGAGGACGCGTTCCAGTTCCTCGTCGAGTTTCTCCCGGACGGGAGGGTTTGCGTCGAGTAGGTACCAGGTCCAGGTCAGGGCGCGGGCGGTTGTCTCGTAGCCGGCGGTGAGTACGGTCATGGCTTCGTCCCGTAGCTGACGCGGGCTAAGGCTTTCGCCGTTTTCGGCGCGGGCTTCGAGGAGCATGGAGAGCAGGTCATCCCGACTTTCGCCGCTCTCCCGCCGTTTTTGGGCCAGGTCGTCGACGACACCGTTGAGCTTCTCCACGGCATTTCGGTAGCGGCGATTGTTCTGCGTCGGGATCTTAAGCGGCACCGGTAGAAACCGGCCGGTGCGTTGGAACCCGAGCGTGAGGACGGTTTGCAGCGCCTGACCGACCTGTCCGGCCTCGCCGGTTACGTCGGCGCTGAAGAGGGTGCGGCCGGTGATCTCCAACGTCAGGCGCGACATCTCCGCGTCGATGTCTAGCGGGTCGTTCTCCGTCCCGGTCTCCCAACGCCCGAGCATCTTTCCGGCGGCCTCGGTCATGGTCCGGGCCATGTTCTTGAGGCGTTCGCGGTGGAAGGCGGGTTGGACGATGCGGCGTTGGCCGCGCCAGAAATCCCCCTCGCTGGAAAGCAGGCCGTTACCTACGATCTTTATGTGCTCGTAGCCGTCTTTGAGGTAGTTGCGAGGGTTTTTCTGGAGGACGTGTTCGATGTAATCCGGGTGGGACAGTAGCTGGATCCGGTACGGTCCCAACCGGAGCCGCACAAAATCCCCGTGCCGGCGGGCCTCGGTGAGCAGTCCGAGCGGGTCTCGCCGCATCTCCGGGGCGCTACCTAGCACGAGATTGCCCCGGAGATAAGGCATTTCTTTTGTCGTTACGCCGGACACACGGGACAGTCTACTATCCGGTGGTAGATCCCTCCGCGCGGGCTTCGGCGACGGTGCAATTGTTGATGATGCTCCAGACAAAGAGGACCAGCACGAGCACCGATATAGAAGCGAACCAGAACGGAGCGGCGAGCCCGAACACACTTGCGATAACCCCGCCCAACAGCGCGCCCAAGACCATGTCACCCAGACCGAGCAACCGGTACGCGCTGTTTACGCGGCTGAGCAATCGCTCGGGAATTAGCTCCTGGAGCAGCGAGATAGTAATGACGTTCCAGACTATGGCGTGGAAGCCGAAGATGGCGAGCATGGCCCCGACCAGAAACGGTTTCCGGGCTATCGCTATGACGCCGGTAGAAAGAGCCTCGATCAGGAGCCCCAGCCTCACGGCCGTGCCGGCGCCCGGCCACCGGACGGGGTACTTGGCGGCGAGGCTTCCAACTACTCCACCGACGGCCACAGAGATCATCAGCAGCCCGTACCCAACCGACCCGAGCCCGAGAAGGTCTTAGGCGAAGAGAACGAAAATCGAGATCGTGGCCGTCATCGTGGCGTTCATGGCGCCCAGTGAGATTGCCAGGATCCGCAATAGCCGATGGTTCCAAAGCCACCGCAGTCCTTCGGAGATTTCTGACCGGATCGTCGACGGCGGGAAACCCTCCGGCAGTTCGACCCAGAACTTACCGCGCATCAAGATCAAGATAGCCGCTGCTAAGGCGAAAGTCCCGTACTGTCTAATTTTTTAAACCATAAACTGAGACTTTTCGGATTGAAGTTTGTTGGATGCGTTTACTATGGTGGGCTTTCTCTTTCCCAAGCGATAGTTCGGTGTAGAGCTTCTTCCCGAGAAATTTTCTCTGAGTAGCCGAGTTCTTGGCGGATAAGGCTCGTACTGACGGTCAAGTGTTGGGAGAAGTTGCCACCGTATCGCAGGTCTTCGGGCATAGAATCTGATGGAGCTTCGACTATTTCACCGCTCCAGTTTGCGACATGACCGATCTGTCTTATCCACTCGGACCAGGGTGGAGTATCCGGTTCGCCGACGTTGTAGATCCGGCCAGCAGCCCGACCGTCGGTTGTAGCCAGGGCTATGGCATCGGCGACGTTCTCCACGTAACCGCTGGTCCAACGCCACTGCGCCATGCCTTCTTCGACCAGTATCTTGGGTTGTCCGTCATCCATGCGTTTCAGATAAGGGAACAGCCGATGTTGGTAATCTCCAGGTCCGTAGACAGCCGGCAAGCGTAGCACGGTCCCGGGTATGGAAGAGTTTCCCATAACCGCTTTTTCTACCAGGATCTTCTCATACTCTTCTACGCCCTCTCGCCCGTAAGGGTAAAGCTTTTCTCGAAGTGGCGAATTTTCCGATAGCGGGACCGGGTCCGGTGGTCCGGGATGCCGGCGGCGCACGATGTCGTAGGCCCGGTAGACGTCCTGGCTACTGATCGCCACGATTCGGTCCGCTATTCCACTAAAGGTGTCCACCAGAGCCTTTGCGTGCTGCTCGTTCATCGGGATCATGTCGAGAACTACCTCGGGAGCCAGGCGCTCAAACCTCTCCGCAAACTCCGGCAGGTTTTTTCTATCCCCGATGATGTGGTCGATGCTCTCCGGTATTCTCGATACATCCGATCTCGTTTGCCCCCGGTTGAAAACCGTCGCCTCGTGGTTTGCGCGGTTCAGCCGCCTTACTACGTGAGGCCCGATGAAGTTGGTCCCACCGATGACCAGTACTCTCACGACTCACCCTTCCCTCGTCAGGGCACCGACCTCTCCGTCGGTAAGTAGCTCTCGCCCAACGGGATTGCCGAGTTTCTCGCGCCGCACGAAGCCGGCGCCCACGGGAACGGGCGTGTAGGAGTCGAAGCTGACCAGTCGGTAGCGGCCCGGTCCCCGGTTGCGGCCGGGCCGGTGTTCGATCCAGAGTAGGGGACGCGGTAGGTCCGGCAGGCCTTCGGGGGAGTGCTGCCGGATCACCTCCGCCGCCAGATATTCCGACAACTCGTGAACGAACGCGTCGCCGTCCCGCAACTCTTCGCAGATCACCACCGGCGCGTCGTCCGGCTGCCCCCTATACACCTGCACCCAGCAACAGCGCGTCCCGAAGCGGTAGCCCCGCCGATTGTGGATGTACTCGGCCGCAAGGTTCATACCGGGCTTCAATCCAGAAGAGAGCCGGAGATAAACTTATCCTTCGGTACGTTCCCCCGGACGATTGACGACCTGGTCTATGACCCCGTACTCGACGGCCTCTTGTGGGCCGAGCATGTAGTCGCGGTCCGTGTCGTGCTCGATCTTCTCGTATTCCTGGCCGGTATGCTCGGCCAAAATCTCATTGATGCGACGCTTGGTGTGGACGAGCTCCCTCGCGTGGATCTCCACGTCCGAAGCTTGCCCACCGAGTCCCTGAACCGCGGGCTGGTGCAACAGTATCCTGGTGTTCGGCAAGGCGCTTCGCTTGCCTTTCGCACCGGCAGCGAGCAGAAATGCTCCTGCTGATGCCGCCATGCCCAGCGCCGTCGTCGCCACGTCCGCCGAGACGAACTGCATCGTGTCATACATCGCAAGCATGCCGGGAATGCTCCCGCCCGGCGAGTTGATGTACAGGTTTATGTCCTGGTCCGGATCCTCGGAATCGAGGTGCAAAAGCTGCGCCATGATGTTGTTCGCTACCTGATCGTTGACCGGCGTGCCCAGGAAGATGATCCTATCCGATAATAACCGCGAGTAAATATCCATCGTCCGCTCACCCCGCGGACTTTGCTCCGTTACGTAGGGAATTACCGACCGAATGTCCTCAGCCACCGCACAACCTCCTCTGTCGTCTACACGCTATACTGTACCAGAGTAACATTGTTGTAGTATTTGTGCAAGTTTTTTGTAGTGTTTGGAGGTGAGAGGTTTGGATCTACCGCATTTGAGGAGGTTCCGTCAGCGGGCGGTGATGAGTCAGGATCAGCTCGCGGAGCAGAGCGGGGTGGCGCGGGACACGATCTCGAAACTGGAGACTGGACGCCGCAAGGCCTACCCGAGCACCATCCGCAAGTTGGCGACCGGGTTGGAAGTCCAGCCGCAGATTCTTCTCGGGGGCGTCGAGTACGTCGAAGATCCTCAAGAATCCGAAGAGCCCATCGAATCAAAGAACTCCGGGGCGTCTGAGAAAGAGGGAAAGAAAATAGGCTTCTAGTAAGGTAGCAGATAGTTTATAGTGATGGGTACTCTACTTGGGATGGCGAGTATTAGGAGAGGAAGCCGGGAATGAGAAAGCTGATCTTACTGACATCGCTGATGACACTCTTCGTTGTGTTTACTGTTCCGGCTTTGGCGCAGGATGCCCAGCCGGGCGCCACGACTGACCAGTACGATACAACGGTAACGTCCGAACAAGCTGCAGAAGTCGCGGTCAAGGGCATTATCGAGAGGGGCGAGGACGATGATGGCGCGGCAGCTTACGAGGCGGCTCTGAACGCTGCCCGGGAAGCTGGCGCGGACCAAGATACGGCTGTAGTAGTGGCGGCCGAGGCGGTATCCGACGTTTCCAACGATTCCGAGATGACCGAACTGCCCGCCACGGGTGGGACCTCGGTCTTTGCTTTGGGAGCCGGGCTTCTGATAGCGGGCGCCGGACTTTTGACGCGCCGGCTCTTCTAGCCGTTACGGGTTCAGGCTTATTATGCCGCGCCGGAGGGCGACGGTGACTGCGGCGGTCCGGTCGGTGACTTCGAGTTTGTTGAAGATGTGGAGCACGTGAGACTTGACGGTAGTGTCACTGATCCAGAGTTGCTTCGCTATTTCTTTGTTGCTCGCACCCCCGGCCACGAGTTCCAGGATCTCTATTTCTCTAGTGCTCAGTAATTCGTCCACGGGTTCTCTTATCCGGTGAACCAGCCGGGCGGCTACGTCCGGGGCTAGAGGAGATTTTCCTTCCGCCGTCGCCCGGATGGCCTCGAAGAGGTCTTCGCGTGGCGCATCCTTGAGCATATATCCAGTCGCCCCACGCTCCAGGGCGCGGAGTATGTCAGCGTCGCTCTCGTAGGTGGTGAGGACCAGGATTTTCATCTCCGGGTGCTGTTCTTTTATGCGGGAGATAGCTTCCACGCCATCCATCTCCGGCATACGGAGGTCCATCAGGATCACATCCGGTTTGAAACGATTTGCCAGGGCTACGGCCTCCGAGCCATTGGTCGCTTCGCCTACTACCTCGAAGTCTTCTTCGCTGGAGAGCATGCCACCGATACCGGCCCGGACCACAGGATGGTCGTCGGAGATCAAAAGCCGAATGTTCTTTGTCATGGGGCCTCCGTTACGGGTGTGGAACTCTGCTTCAAGGCTGCGAGCGGCAGTTCCGCGACGAGCGTGGTTCCTTCGCCGGGTGAACTCTCGATGGTTAGCGAGCCACCTAGCTGTTCGATCCTCTCCCTCATAGCTTTCAGGCCGAAGCCGCCTTCCGGCGCGTCGATACGCTCGCCCTCCGGATCGAAGCCTACACCGTCGTCTATGACGTCCAGCGCGACGAGGTCATCCATGTAGGAGACTGTAACCACGGCACGCGAGGCGGCGGCGTGTTTGAGGACGTTTGCCAGCGCCTCCTGGGCCACCCGCACCAGAGTAACCTCGGCCTCGGCGGGGATTGGGCGTGGTGTGCCGGTTACGTTGGCAGACGCTTCCACCCCGGAGGAGTCCGCCCATCGGGCGGTGAGTTGCGCCAGAGCTTCGGGCAGTGAGGCGTTGTCCAGGGATTCCGGCCGGAGGGCCCATACCAAGCGACGGGCTTCTGTCAAGCTCTCGCGGGCGGTGAAGCGTGCCTGATCCAGATGCCACTTGGCCCGCGCTTCCTCGGAGATTTCTTTCGGCAGGGCGCCCTCCGCAGCCTCCAGGTTCATGACGATGCTGGTAAAGCCCTGGGCCAATGTATCGTGGATCTCGCGCGCCAACCGCTGGCGTTCACCGAGTATCCCGGCCTTTCTACTGGTCTTGCGTGCCTGCTCCAGCAGCCGCACGTTCTCAAGCGCCAACGCCGCGGGGCCGCTGGTCGTCAGATAAGCCCGCGTGGCGCCCCGTGAGAACCCCCGGGCTTTCCGCGATGTGAGCACTAGCAATGCCCGGGGAGCTCCCCCCGGAGGAACGAGCGGGATGAGCAAAAGAGACTTTACACCCTCGTTCTCCCAGGTATTTCTCTCAGACGCCGGCAGGTCCTCGACTCGCAACTCCAGCGATGTCCGGTCTTCCAACTCCGCCAGAACCGGCATCTGCGTTGCGTTCAGAAGGTTTCCGGGAGGCCATTGTCTCGCCGCCCGCGGGCTCCAGGAACCCATTAGCGTGAACTCATACTCCACGCCATCTCCGGTAGCCGGCTCCCAGAGCGTTATACCGTTGACTTCGGAGCCGGCGAGGTTCTCTCCTATAGCGGCGACTATCTCTCTCGGGCTCCGGGCGGCGCTCACGGCCCGGCTGGTGTCGTATAGCGCCTCCTCCCCGACGCGCACCGTCCACCCCCGGAGCCCGCCCAGAACCCCACCGGCAATCCCGAGCAGCGGGTAAGCAACAATCTCCCAGGCTCTTGGAGGCCCGAACAGAAGGCCGACCAAGTGCCACGATGCGGCGGCGGTCGCGCCGATCAAGATCCCGTGCAGTAGCGCACCGTACACAACCCTCCGTCCCACCCACAGCGCCGCCCCGACGACGAATACCAGGTACAACGGAGGCCACACCCAACGGGCTATGAACAAGCCCAGCCTCCTGTAGTCCTCCCGAACTACATCCGCCCACTCCTGTCTCTCTACGAAACTAAGCGCATCCACCCCGGCGCTCACGAGAAAGAGCCCTATTACGTAGTTGGAGATCGCGACCAGCGCGCCACCGACTAGCACCCACCGCCACCTTATGCTCTTTGTAGCATTCTGCGCCGATGGTTTTGTCGCGGCTCGTTTCACAACTAAACCTTCAAGACCGGAGACCTTCGTGGGTTTGTGGGACTCGCGGCTCGACCACGATGCTCCGTTTCTTTCTCTAACAAAGCCCATTATAGTGCGATTCTCCTACTACCGAAACGAGCCCTGATGTTCGTAGTCCCGTATGCATCTGTAGAAGCCATAAGTCCGATAATGGCAGAACTCATCGGCTTTCTACAACCCCTTTGGGACCAGGATCATACTTTTGGTCGTCCAAACTCCTCCATTTGGAGGACGCGAATACAGGCTTGCGATGGGAAAGTGATCTCGGTTTGCTCGAACCGGCGAGCAAGAAGAGCCACGAGCAGGCCACCATACAGAGCCGGCGGGACACCCTCCCCTCCAGCCCGCCGGCCCTGTATGGTGAAGCAAAACAAATAATTCCCTCCTTCTGGCGGGAGAATCGGCACCTCCCTCCCCCGTTTCTCCCGCCCACATTCTTTGATAAATCCGTCAGTGAAGGCGCGTTCACGGCCCGCTGCCAAAGCTGGCGGCTGAAAACGCGGGTCATGGAATAATCCTTTACACAACCC
>JBARZO010000389.1:0-2763 GCA_049650165.1 Rubrobacteraceae bacterium | reverse complement strand
GCAACGCCATCCACCTCTACGAGCGGGGATGCTCCATGCAGCGTCGACGACAGAAAGTGCTCGAAGAAGCCCCGTCACCCGGCATAACCCCCGAGACCCGCAACAAGATGACCGATGCTGCCGTCCGCCTAACGAAAGAGGCTGGGTACACCAACGCCGGCACGGTAGAGTTCCTGGTGGACGAAGACGAGAACTTCTACTTCATCGAGATGAACACCCGCATACAAGTCGAGCACCCGGTAACTGAGATGCTGACAGGCGTTGACCTGGTGAAAGAGCAGCTACGGGTCGCAGCCGGAGAGCCTCTAAGCCTCAAGCAGGAAGACGTGCCGTTCGAGGGGTGGGCTATGGAGTTCCGTATCAACGCCGAAGACCCCGATCAGGACTTCATGCCGTCACCGGGTGAGATAAGCGCACTAGAAGTTCCCGGCGGCCCTGGCGTCCGGGTGGACTCAGCCATCTACCAGGGTTACGAGATCCCGCCGTTCTACGATTCACTCGTGGGCAAGCTCATCGTCTGGGCCCTCACCCGCGACGAAGCCATATCCCGAGCCCGCCGCGCCCTGCGCGAATACCGCCTGGAAGGCATCAAGACCACCATCCCCCTCCACCTCCGGCTTTTGGAAGACGAAGCCTTCCGCTCCGGCGACTACCACACCGGCTACCTGGAGGAGTTGCTGAAAGAGGAGTAGGGACGGAAGGCAAGGTCCGGTACACTCCTCTTTGTAGCACGCTTACTACCAGCAACGCGAGCGAAACGACGAACTGGAGATGCCGGGCGACGAGGAATGACGGGATCAAAAGCGTTTGTGATCCGCCGCGTTAACCAGCATCTCACTCTCGAGCGAAAGAAACGTCAACTCTCCAGGAGCATCTGGAAGGGGTCCGCAACCAGGCGAGGCTTAGACGAGGTTTCTGAACCTGGCTGTTCGGAGGGTGAAAGCTCCGGAGAGCAATAGCAGACTAGCTGCGACGCGCTACCCTAAAACCTATGAGGCCTGCTGCCAAGAGCAGGCCCGCTGCGGGCAGCAGAAGGAGTGCGGGGCCGCCCGTATCAGGGGGCGGCTCTGCCAGCGCCGCGCACACGGCAAGCGTTTCAGCGTTCCTGAGCGCTTTGAAGACCCCGGGCGCGCCCTCACTCGGACTGATCTGCTCGTTGACCGATACGGTTACAGAACGACTTCCGTCAGGACTTGCTGCCATAAACTGTGTGTAGCCGAGGGTGTTACCCGTGTGGCCCCAAACCGTTCCGCATTTCGTCTCGTAGCGGAAGATGCCGAGACCTGCCGAGTTTTTTCCTGGGCCGGGCGGCTCTGAGTTAGCCCCCTCGATAACCCCGAGTTGCTGTGAGCGTGTTGGAGTGTCGAATAGCTCACCCCCGACGTAGTGGCGGACGAAGCTATTGATGTCCGCTGAGGTTGCGACCACGCCCCCAGAAGCCCAGGCCCAGCCAGCAGCGAAGGCTTCGCTGAGATCCTCTGGAGGCTGATCTGAGGGATCGTTGTCGTAGCCATGGATGAAGGGTTCCCTGAGGTTGGTGCCGTTTGGAAGGCTCGTATCTCTCAGCCCGAGCGGTCCGAACACCTGCTCCTGGAGCTGCTCTTCATAGGTCCTACCGGTGACGGCTTCGACCATCAAGCCTATGGTGACGTTGTCGGAGTTGGAATACTCGTACTGTGAGCCCGGCTTGAAGTTTAGCGGCTCGTCTTCCACGAAGGCGAGCAACTCCTCCGGAGGTGGCGCTTGTTTGAGGTTCTCCATCAGCGCCTTCTGGAAGCCCTGATTCTGCGAGAAGTCCGGCAGCCCGCTGGTGTGGTTCAGCAACTGCCTGAGGGTCACCTCAGACCAAGCGTCGGGCAACTCTGGCAGATGCTCTCCAATGGTGTCGTCCAGAGAGAGAATCTCCTCACTTACCAGAGAGAGCGCTACTGCTCCGCTGAAGGCCTTGGAGGTGCTTGCCAGGCGCATGCGATCTTCGACCCCCGGGGGGCTTTCACTCTTCAGGTTCGCTACCCCAGAGCTGTAGATTTCTCGGTGCTGGCCGCGCTGAACGACGGCGATGGCACCCGGTGGTCCGCCGGGCATGGCAACGAGTTCCTTGAACGCGCGGTCGAGCGCAGCATCGGGACTCCCGGTCTGTGATTCGTCCGCAACCGAAACACCCTGTTTCTCCTGCGCCCCGGCTACGCCGGCCACAGCTAGCACTATCGCTGCGATAAACAATACTGTTAGCCTTCTGCGCACCTTCGACATACCAACATACCCTTCGTCCTGGTAGCGAGAATGAGTCGTAAAATCATCCTAACTTACTTAAAAATACCAAGACACAGAGTCTAGCGCGACACTTAGATAGGTCAGAGCTATTTACGACGAAGACTTCGAGTGCGTTGAGACCCTGTTTGGTCTGCTCTACTTCGCTCATCCACTAGACAACAAATACGGGCCGCATCATGCAGCCCGTATCGTTCTGTCTAAACGGGGTTCTTACTCCCTGGATCAGACCGTAGCGTCTACAGCGTGTCCCAGGATCTCCAAGCCTTCTTCTAGCTGATCATCAGTTACGGCGAAGGGCACGAGAACCCGGATGTTGTTACCGAGAGGTCCGGCGGTGAGTAGCAGCAGCCCTTCCTGTAGGGCGTTGCCCACTATTTTCGCCGTCCGGTCGGCGTCGGGGGTTTTGCTCTCCGGGTCGGTGACGAGTTCCATAGCTACCATCGCGCCCCGGCCCCGCACGTCCCCGATCATGTCCGGATGCTTTTCTTG
>JBARZO010000388.1:0-3382 GCA_049650165.1 Rubrobacteraceae bacterium | reverse complement strand
CTCGTTTGAGGTCACGATGTCGAGCGCCTGGGAGATCGTGTCGGCGTCCGCCCCGCCCCCGACGTCGCAGAAGTTGGCCGGTCCGCCGCCGGCCTGGGCCACCACGTCGAGCGTGCTCATCACGAGTCCTGCTCCGTTGCCCAGTATTCCAACGTCGCCCTCCAGTTTCACGTATTGGAGCCCGACTTCTTGCGCCCGTTGCTCTTGCGGGTCTGCGGAGGCCGTATCCTGGCCGCCGGAGATGTTCTGGTGACGGAAAAGGCTGTCGTTGTCTATAGTCACTTTAGAGTCGAGGGTCAGGACTTCGCCGTCCGTGGTCAGGACGAGTGGGTTGATCTCTACGAGGCTCGCGTCGGATTCACTGAACGCTTTGTAGAGGTCCTGGATCACCTTGCCGACGCCCTTCGCCGCGTCGCCTTCCAGCCCGGAACTGAAGATGATCTGGCGCACCTGATAAGGCAACAAGCCCACCAGTGGGTCCACGTAGACCTTAACTATCGCGTCCGGGTTCTCTTCGGCGACCTGTTCGATGTCAACGCCGCCTTCGGTCGAGAAGAGGATCAGGGGTTTCTTCTCACCCCGGTCAACCATTATAGAGAGGTACATCTCACTCTCGATATCTGCGCCGCCTTCGATGTAGACGCGACGAACGGTGTGGCCCTTTATATCCATGCCCAGGATCTGCCCGGCGGCTTCCTCGGCCTCTTGCGGGCTATCCACTACCTTGATTCCTCCGGCCTTGCCCCGACCGCCCACGAGGACTTGCGCCTTCACCGCGACCGTGCCGCCGATTCGCTCAGCCGCCTGCCGTGCCTCCTCCGGTGTTTCGGCGACGCTGCCTTCAAGCGTTTTGAGGCCGTGCCCCTTCAACAACTCTTTACCCTGGTATTCGTAGAGATCCAAAACTCAACTCCCCGCTACGCCCTTACCGACGGACGGAATTATACAGAAGGCCGCTACCTATTTATGCCCGAGCCACCTTGTCTCCAGCGACCAACGCTCTCATTTCATCGCTTGAAGTTGCCTGTAAGGTGCGCCAAGTCAATTGTGTTTGCGAATCACCAAGCACCCTACCTCTCTTTGGAAACCGACGCCGTAGTATGGTAGATCGCATATTGTCTAAAGTTACCTTAGTCTGGTCTACTGAACTGTACGCCGTTAGACCACACAACGTAAGAGAGTCACTTTGATGGGCATGGGAACCGCAATAAACGTATTAGCCGTCCTGATCGGCGGTGGCATAGGTACGCTAGTCGGCGCAAAGCTGCCAGAACGAATGCGAAATACTGCGATGCAAGCTATCGGAATTGTCACTCTGCTGGTTGGCATCTCGAATTTTCTTGAGTTCGATAATCCCCTGGTCCCGTTGGTCAGTGTGATTCTCGGTCTCATTATCGGAGAGTTGCTCGGCATCGACGCCGCGCTCAAGCGGTTCGGGGATTATCTTGAGAAGCGGTTTTCGAAAGGCGGTAGCCCGGTTAGCAGGGCTTTCGTGACGACCAGCTTACTGTTCTGTGTGGGGCCGCTGACGGTGATCGGATCTCTCGAAGACGGTTTGACCGGTGACTACAGCCTGCTGGCCCTAAAGAGCGCGTTAGATTTTGTTGCCTCGCTGGCGTTCGCCTCCGTGCTCGGTTGGGGAGTTCTGCTTTCGGCGGGGACGGTGCTTGTGGTGCAGGGTTCGATCACGCTCAGCGCCGCTTTTCTCGAAGGGTTAGTCACGGAGCCGATGATTCTGGCTACAACCGCTACCGGCGGAATACTCATCGTCGGGCTCGGGCTCGCGTTGCTGGAGTTGAAAGAAGTCCGGGTAGCCAACATGCTCCCGGCACTCGTATTCGCCCCCGCGTTGATCTTGATGGCGCCTTTGTGGCCGCTTTGACTTCCCTTGGGAAGCGCGTTGCTGATAATATGCTCGTTGTGTCATCCTTATAGAAAGAAGTGTGAGATAGATGAGCTTGTTCCCGACGAACATATTGCTGGCGACCGACGGTTCGGACAATTCGCTCCCCGCCTTGCGGGCGGCGGCGGATCTTTCGGCCAGTTCCGGTTCCGGGATACAGGTTATCTACGTCGGCAAAGGTATCTCCAAACCTGCCAACTACAACGACCCCAGCTCCAAAGACCACGATAAAGCCCAAGAAGCGCGCGGCCTGATCGACGATCAGATAAAAGAGATCGAGGAGCGCGGTGGAACCGTGGCAGAGTCGCACATAGTCCCCGGAGATAAACCCGCCAAGGAGATAGTGAAACTCACCCGTGCACAGGAAATTGGGATGGTAGTGGTCGGCAGCCGGGGACTCAGCCGACTACAGTACGCCTTGCAGGGCAGCGTTTCGAGTCAGGTAGTGCGCGAAGCCTACTGCCCGGTTCTCGTAGTACACGGAGATCACGAGCTATAGCAATTAGCGTCAACCAGAAGGGAGGGAGCAGGGTTTGGATACTTCAGAGAGGGAGTGGACCGGCACACCGCTGGATCGGCGGGACGACATGGACCCCTACGGAGTTCTGGAGGTTGCAATAGAATTCGGCAACGGTGATCGGGACGTCTTCAGAGCCCGCCAGCGTGAGGAATTTGCCTCATACGAGTTGCACATGATGGCTGCTTACATAGATTCCATGGCGCACTCGATCCGCAAGGGTCAGAAGAGATAGGAGAGGAAGAAATTTGCACGGTATAGAGCGCACCCGCAAGATGCAAGGTCCCCCGCAGCCGGACAACGGCATAGCCAAGATCGAAGTTCGCTACTCCGACGGTCGAGTCTTCAACTTCGTCCCGGATGGTGGGGGAGACGCCTTCAGCGAAGACGACATCCTGGAGCTGAAGAAGATGCTAGACAAAGCCGCCGCAACCGCCGAATGGGCGGAGGTCACCGACCGAGGCACCATGTAACGTGGCCCAAAGCCGTTAGAAGTTTTAGCCTGGGCCGTCGCTGCCCGTGTATCGGTCGTACCGGTCGTAAAAATCTGAGTCGAGGTCTACGTTCTCACCCGACATTTCGCGCCGCCGAAGATCCCACAACACTTTCAAGTCGTGGTCTATGGTCTGCAAGCGTTCGTGGTCTCCCGGTTCTGCGTGGTGGGTTCCATCGCGACTTAGAATCTTTTCGCGCTCCTCTGAGAGTTCTTCGATCTTCTGCATTACGCTTTGTGCCATCTTAGATCCTCCTTATGAAATGGGTTCACGCTCAATTCTAACGGATGAACTCGCGCATCCAGCAATGATCTACAATAGTTATCCATGCTGAAGAGAATTTACCACTTGGGCTACGCGGTTAGAGACCTTGGAGCCGCCGCAGATTTCTATCGTATCCACTTCGGCGCCCATCCGGGTGAGCCGGAGACCGTCGAAGAACAAGGGATAATCGCGACCATGTTCGGG
>JBARZO010000387.1:0-3596 GCA_049650165.1 Rubrobacteraceae bacterium | reverse complement strand
GAACCCAAGACGGACTCTACGCCGACCTCTACCGCCGCCAGTTCCGCGAGCCCGCCAAAACGTCCCAAGATAGCTTATAATTCTCGCCGCGCGGCTCCTACCGCCTTACGGCTTTGAAGCCAATATTGGTGGCTGTGGTTCGCGACAACATCTACACGCGACATAGAGATACAGAAGGAACTGGTTGAAGAACTTCAAAAGAATAGCCTACACCCGGCTCTTCGAGATACTCTTGGTGGCGCTCGGAGCGATCTCCCTTCTCATCCTGGGTCCTTTGCGGCAGGTCTTCGAGGAAGTTCAGCTCGTTCCTTTTCTGGCCGCCTTCTTGCTGTTCCTGGCACCGGGAGCGATGGTGTGGCGGCGCTTTCTGAGCGCCGGGCTACCGGGCGTGACGGTGATTCCCACGGCATTTGTGCTAAGCGCCGGAACCTTCGCGCTGCTGGCGGTGCCGATGCTGGTGAACCACTGGAGCCTGAACTTCTACATCTGGATATCCGGGGCGATCGTCGTGGCGTCCCTGGTGTGGGCAGCTCTCAGAGCACTACGGGGCGGAACTGTGGAGGGCGGGCCGGAGGGTGATCCCAACGCCGAGGCGGAAGTAGGAAGTCCTATAGCCCGTGGCTTGCTTTGGGGGGCCTTTCTGGGGATGGGCGGCGTGCTGGCCTATATCTCCCGGGCGAGGGGTCCGGGGCTCTACGGAGATATATGGGTATACCTGGCTTGGATACGGGACTTCCTCAACACGGACCGGCTCGCGCTACAGGAACCTTACCTCGGCAGTGATCTCGGTATCTCGCGCGCTAGCATCAACGGGTGGCTGCTGGAGCAGGCCGCCCTGTCAAGAGTCTCCGGCATCGACCCGATCGTGATGATGCTCGAGTACCTCAACCCGATACTCATCTTGGTGGCCCTTATGTCCATCTTCACCCTTGCCCTAATCCTCTTCAAGAACCGGACGGCGGCGCTCATCGCGGGCTGCACGTTCGCCCTGTTCTACCTCATCTACTTGTTTCCTTCGGTACTGACGTTTGGGGGTGAGTTCGCCGCCCGCCAAGTCGAGGACAAGTTCGCCACGAAGTTCGTTTTCCTCCCGATGGCCCTCGCCGCCGCAGCCGTCTTTCTCGAAATGCGGAAGCTCCGGTATGCGGCTTTCTTCGCCCTGATCTGCTGGTCGGTCATGGCGATTCATCCCGTCGGACTGGCGATTATTGGGCTATCAATGTCTGGTTTCGCGATTCTCTACCTGGCGGTCAACTGGCGCAGCGGTGCAGCCTGGGCCAGGATAGCCGGACTCGGAATAGCAGGGGCCAGCGTATTGTTCCTACCTGCGTTGTACGTACTGGCGACAGGCAAAGCACTCTCCGACGTGCTCAAAGACGCGGACATAAACTCAAACGACCCGGACGTGCTCGCGAACATGGTTTTCGCCCGACCGTACAAAAATCGCATCCTGGAATTAGGCGAGGATCTCTACATAATGCACCCGGCACTCCTCTTGAACGCGGTGATATTGGTCTCCCTGGTTCTTGGAATTCCTTTTCTGGTAATGCGTCTCAAGAGAGGCCTCGCGCCGCAACTATTGCTCGGAATATTGTTGCTCACGCTCATCGTCTGCTACGTGCCGCAAGTGGCGACCTTCGTGGGCGACAACATAGTTGTGCCCGGGCAGTTGTGGCGGCTGGCGTGGCCGATACCACTGGCGGCGCTAATGACGGCCGGGTGGATGATCTGGGAGGCGGCCCGGGTTGTGGGGAGGTTCTTGAGAAACCGCGGCTTATCAGTCGCTATCGCAGGGTTCACGCCGGTGCTGATAATGGCAACGCTAATGGCGGCTGCCACACCCGTAGTCATGAACAGCATCGATGGAGTATACGAAGCGGCCCAGCTCTCACCGGAGGAGCAACCCCGCCTAGACCCTATTTTCCCCTGGATGAGAGACAATATTACCGAAGAGAGCATCATGCTCGCACCGGAAGAAGCCAACGTAGTTATCGGGGCGTGGTCGGCTTCGGCCAACGTCGTCAACTACCGGGGCGGCCTGGTCCTGGATGTCCTGCCGGAGTTAGAAGAACACGCCACGGGGGAGATCGAAGTTCCCCAGGGAGCCCTGGATGTAAGGAGTTTCTATTCCAATCCCACCCTGCAAGAAGGCATGGCCATTTTACGCCGCCAAGAAGTCGATTACGTAATAACCTACAAAGACTCCATGTTGGGCGCTCAGATCGCGGACCTTCCCGGCTTTGCCCCCGTCGAGACTCCCAGCAAACTATATAGCCTGTACGCGGTAGACCGGGAGGAACTACTGTTCGCCTGAAGGCTGCGGGCACGGAAGGAGAACGCTTGACCAGTAAAGATTACCGTTCGGAGGATATCACCGTGAACTTCGATCCGGGGCGCTGCATCCACTCGGCGGAGTGCATCCACAGTCTGCCGGAGGTCTTTGACGTCGAAAAACGCCCCTGGATTCAACCCGGTGAATCCGACCCCGAGACCGTCGCCGAGGTCGTGATGCGCTGCCCCACCGGTGCCCTGCAGTTCGCCCGTAAGGACGACGGCGATGAGGAACCCATACCCGAGGAGAACGTCGTAACCATCGCCAAGGACGGGCCACTGTACGTCCGGGGTGACGTCGAGATAAAAGAACACGACGGGACCACCTTTCTCGAAGACACCCGTATCGCCCTCTGCCGCTGCGGCGAGTCTCAGAACAAGCCTTTCTGCGACAACAGCCATAAGAACTCCGGCTTTCGGGACGCCGGCTCCTTGGACCAGAGTTCCTATGTGGAATCTTCCGCGTCCGGCGGCCGGCTCGAAGTAAAGCTCACGCCCAACGGACCGCTCTTCGTGAAAGGGGAGTTCGAAATCCGGGGCTCGGAAGGCGAGCCGGGCTATCGTGAGAGCAAGGCCGCCCTCTGTCGCTGCGGTCACTCCGGCGGCAAGCCGTTTTGTGACGGCAGCCACGGCGAGATGGGCTGGCGGGACGACTAGACGGTGATGGTATAACCGAATAGGGACCATTCGGTAAACCGGATCAGATACAGGAGGAACGCCATGAGCACCGACACCACCGGCATTCACCACGTAACCGCCATCGCGGGCGAACCGCAGCGAAACGTGGACTTCTACGTTGGAATGCTGGGCTTGAGGATGGTCAAGAAGACCGTCAACTTCGACGACCCGGAAACCTACCACCTCTACTACGGCGACGGTGGCGGCTCCCCCGGTAGCATCATGACGTTCTTCCCCTGGGCAAACGCACCCGCCGGGCTGCAGGGCACGGGCCAACTCACTGTTACGTCATTCTCCATCCCGGAGAGTTCCCTGGGATACTGGACGGACCGGCTCATAGACTCCGGAATCCGCTTCGAGAAGCTCTCCCAACGCTTCGACGACACGGTCATCTCTTTTGCCGACCCCGATGGCATGAAGCTGGAGTTCATAGCCTCCGCAACAGATGACCGCGGTCCTTGGCAGGAGGGTACCGTACCGGGGGAGCAAGCAATCCGGGGCTTCCACCACGTCACCCTCTCAGAGCGGGACCCGGGGCGCACCACGAAGCTCATGACCGAGCACCTGGGCTTCCGGCAGATCGAGGA
>JBARZO010000386.1:0-1708 GCA_049650165.1 Rubrobacteraceae bacterium | reverse complement strand
TAGAAAGGAAGCTCTCCGAAGATACGTTTGTCTGCATCGACCCTCCTTACTACAACAAGGGGGCGAGTCTTTATTCGAGTTTCTACCAGCCCGACGACCACGCCGAAGTCGCCGATCGAGTATTGAGCCTCAATCGACCATGGATCACGACGTACGACGACGATGACGCTATCAGGACGCTCTATCGCGAGCGGAGGCAGTTCGAGTTTCGCCTCAACTACTCGGTTCAAACAAAGCGTGTTGGAACCGAGCTCCTCATCGCATCGAACGGCTTACGTCTGTCTCAGGAATTAAAGAATGCAGAGGTTAATCTCACCCGCAAAGCGGGCTAGCCAGCGTGCACCTTGGAGAAGATAAGGGGTTGGAAGTCAATCTAGACGTGGTTCCGGTACTCGGCGGCATTCGGCATGTCGTAGCGCCCGGGATGGGATGATGTTGAGCCCCAGATGCTTGACTCGCGGCGTTTTTCGGTGATTGCTCAACGTGGATTCAGACCGCTCCGCCAGATCAGCCGAGTGCTCGTAAGCGGCTTTAGAGCGATTCGCGCGATTTATGACAGCGTGTCATGATGGGGCTTTTCTCACTCAAGGAGCCACGGATGGCGATTGCGTTACAGGTTCGAGAGAAGGTGATGGCGGCGTTGGATCGCGGGGAGTCGGCGAAGTCGATTGCCGGGCGATTCGAGATCGGCGAACGCTCGGTCTACCGGCTCAAGGCCCGCGTGGCGGCGGGTCGGCCGCTGACGGCGGACAAGCCGGGGACCAAGGGGTCGGTGAAGCTCACGGTTGACGACGAGCGCGTGTTGCGGGAGATGGTCGACAAGCGGCCGGGCGTCACCGCCAAGGAGGCGATCCCGGAGTTGAGCGTGACGGTTCATCAGTCTACGGTCTGCCGGGCGTGGATTCGGTTGGGGCTGTCTCGAAAAAAAAGTCTTTGAGGGCGGCCGAGCAGGACCGGCCCGACGTCGCGGCCAGCCGCCGGTTCTGGATCAAGACTCAGCGGCTGCTTGAGCCACAGAGCCTTGTTTTCCTTGACGAATCGGGCGCGAAGACCAACATGACCACGCTCTACGGCCGATCCGAGGTGGGCGAGCGTTGTGTCGATGCCAGCCCGCATGGACACTGGAAGACCCTGACGTTGCTCAGCGCCATCCGGCTCGACGGCGTGATCGAAGACGCGACGATCGTGGTCGACGGTGCGATGGACGGCGAGGTGTTCGCCAACGACGCCGAGCGTTGCCTGGCCCCGAGCCTTCGGCCCGGCGATCTGGTCGTGATGGACAACCTGCCCAGCCACAAGGTCACCGGCGTGGCCGAGGCCATCGAGACGGCCCACGCCAACGTGTGGTACCTGCCGGCCTATTCGCCGGACCTCAACCCCATCGAGAAGCTGTGGAGCAAGGTCAAGGCGTGGCTACGCCGCGTCGCGGCCGACACCATCGACGGCCTGATCGAAGCAACCGCCGACGCCCTGCGCGACGTGCAACCCGACGAGTGCAAGCACTACTTCGAGAGCTGTGGGTACGGCCAGTAATCCCGCGAAACGCTCTAGTGCCGCGTCACTCTACAATTTGCGGGTAGGGACGTTTGAGTTTGATGCGGGCCTGGTCGGTGGTGAACTGCCAATCGACGCCGACTTGTTTGTCGTTGCGGATCGTGGACCACGCGCGGGCTTCACGGTCGATCACGCTCATCTCGGCGATGCGTCG
>JBARZO010000385.1:0-14242 GCA_049650165.1 Rubrobacteraceae bacterium | reverse complement strand
GTGAATGCTGACATCGAGCAAAGCGCACTCTTCACTCTTCCGACCTACGTGTCTTCTAAAAGTGTTGCTTCATCCAAGCTCTCTACCATATATTTATTGTGCACAATATAATAGCACAAAGTAGATATATGGTAGAGCAAACTTTAGGAAACAGGGGCTCGTGGACAGATCTCGCCAATTAATGGTTGACGCCAGCGTGCAATTATCCAGAGATCACCCCGGCTGCACGAGACTGTTTTTCTTAATCCAGTCTACGTGGTCGCACGTCGGGACCCCGTAAACATGCTTCATTTCCTTGAAAAATTTCTCACCTCCGCCCGTGCTCGTGACGGCGTAGATCAAGTCTCCGTTATACCACCCCGAGCCAGAGTCACCGAAACCCACGGCAGCACCGGGATCACGAGCCTGCAGCCTATTTCCATATTCGGGATTTTGAGCTGCAGATTGATCGTCGAAAATCAACACAGTCATCTCTTTCAAGACATCAGGTAGATCTCCAGAATCCTTCGGCTTCTCAGCTGCGTTCATTTCCCCCCAGCCCCGTATCTTGTACTCAGGGGCGTCGGTCCCTGCGGCCTGTGCTTGAGGTAAGGTTACAGGAGCGGCGCCCGAATACCTGACTACGTACTCCGCGGGCGCTTTCTCCTCTAACTCTATGAGCGCGAGATCTGCGTTTTCATTCTTAATGATATTTTTGATTTTGTAAGACTTTTTGCTCTCCCCTAGCCTTAGGTCACCGACAAGTACCCTCCCACTGCTGGTTGTGAGGGCTCTACTGAAAGGGTTCTTACTGACGCAATGCCCGGCGGTCAGCACCCACTTTCTATCAATGAGCGTACCCGAACCGATAAAGTCATACGACCGCTTGCCGACCAACCTCTTCAGTAAGAATCGTTCATGAAACTGCACCTGACCACCGAGCTCCTTGGCGTCATGTCCTCCATACAATTTCTCTCTCCTTCCGCTAAGTTCTTATTCTCGTATTACCTGCTGGTCTACGCCCTCTCACGCTCCGAAAGCCCGGCTCACTAATGAGACCTAGAGTGCCACACCTCAGCGAAATGTAAATGGTTGTAAGTGCTTTCTGGAGCAGATTTAGGGAGTTCCCTAAATCTTGTAAACGAGAGGTAAAATCTCTCCACTTCAGGCTAAGTAGAGCGTATGCTATCTGGGCATGTTCGGATTTCGCGCAGCAATCCCGGGACCAACCAGTGATAATCTTCTTAGGCTGAGCTGACGCCAACAGCTCACTGGTGCGATCGAGGGCGGCCTCTATGACATCAACGCTACCCACATCGAGCGGTTCAACCGCACGCTGATAGACTTCTTTGCTAGCCAGAGTCTAAAGAGCCGCAAGCCAGAGTCTAAAGAGCCGCAAGTTAGAGGTGAGGCCGAAACAAGTAGTCCGGCGAAGTCGGATCTCGTTGTTGGCGAATTCGTTAGTGGCGTCGCACATTACCGGAACAAGTCTCAATAGACGTAGGAGGAGGCCATGTCCCTGCATCCCGATCCTATCTGGGGGAGGGTTACTTTCCTCTCTTTTCTCTGTTTGTTCTTCGCGCGCGTGGCCCTTGCGACATCCTGCACTACGATCGGCCTTTCCGGTGTTGCACACCAACGGCCACGATAGCGATTCCGAGTGCGAGGAAGGCGACCATGAAGGGATAGGCTGCGAGCCGTTCGACTAACCCACTGAAGAGAATCGGCACGGTGAAGAGGCCGATCAACGCCCTCAGGCAAATCACCCCGAGGGCTAGACTGGAGGACGTGGGCCACGCCGGAGCGCTAAAATGTGGACCCCACCTTTCGAGAAAGACCGCAAACACGTTTCCGCCGCCGATGTTGAGTAGGGAGCCTATCGCGTGCGGGAGAAGCCAGCCGGTCTCGGGAAAGGCCGCCGCCGAGGGCGAGGGCGCACCCTAGATTGAGGAAAAGGTTGCGGCGCTATCTTCTGGTCAGTAGCGGAGCCAGCAGAACGACGGCCCCGAAGACAAGAACACCGAGCAGCACGAAGCTAAAGTTCATGAGATCTTGCAGGGGAGAGTCTATGTATCGTCCCTGGAAGCGGATGCTCACCTCGGGCGCCCCGAGATCGCTGATGAAGATGTAGCTGTAGCCCGGATTCTTCCAGGCGAGCGACGATACGGCCTCTAATACCCAGTACTGTACGGGAGCGAGTAGCAGCAGGACTGCACTGAGACGGATGCGCAGCGAGAGCTTCATCCTCGTCCCGGATGGCTGGGAAGCGGATGGCGCTACCGAGCCTCGCGTGTACGCAGCGTCATTCGACGCTGCTGGTCGTTATCATCGAACCGGTCGGCCGCACCACGCTCACCGGCTTCGGTATTGCGCGCGACAAATATCACCTCGGCACCTGCTACGGCCAGGGCACGAGCGGTCTCGGTGCCGATTACTGAGGAGACGTCAGCGAAGATCACACGCCTGCCAGAAGGGTAGACCCCTTCCAGTACCTTGGCAGCGGAGGAGTTTGCACCAAAGGGAGCGGTGATGCGGTCCGCAGAGCCTGTCACGGTTCCTCCAGTGGTGCAGTCGTGTCACTTTCTTGAGTCGCACAGAGAACTAGTGGCACTAAATGTCAAGACGGTACTGCGTGCAAGTTGTGGTGAGCTGCTCAATGTGGAGCTGGAGATACCTGACGGGCTTTTCGCTCGTTCAACCCGATGTCTAGTCGAAGTATTCGCCGTGAAATCCGAAAGGCATGAGGTGCGGAACCCGGGCCCTTGCGACCTCCTCGAATGAGCGGGCGTCGAGGACGAGCAGGAAGGAGCTCTGCTCCGCCGCGTCCAGTACCACGGAGAGGACAACGCCCTCGTCCTCTCTCTCGGCGTCGGGGCTAGGGACGAAGATCGGCTCACTGGGGTAACGATTGTCTTCCTGCCAGACACTCGACGTTCCGTTCTCGACGTTCATCTTTACGATCCTGTCTATCCAATCGCCCCCGTCGCTAAGGCCTGCTCCGTAGGCGAAGGTGTAGGGGCGTCCCGCGGCCCTTTTGTAGTCTATGCGGGGGAACTCCGTGCGCTCGTCGGAGAGAACTTCGTAGTCTGCGGTTCCACCACTTAACGGGTCCAGCCGGTAGCGACGGAGCTCACCTGCTATGGCACCAGAGATGTCTATGCTCGGGTCTCGCAGTACGTCGAGGTAGAGGTTGTGGATGATCTGATCGTCTGGGTAGGCGAGCAGGTCGAAGAAGATCTCGCCGCCGCGTTCGAAGGCGTTGACTTGGTGGAAGCAGAAGAAGGGCTCGGTCTCCCGGACGAATAACACGCGGCCGGTATCCTTCTCGATCACGTGAAAGCGCGTCGGGTTCTCCGGCTGCCACTTCAGGGTCTCGGCGTACGATTTGCCGTAGAGCAGCATGTCCAGCGGGTTCACGGTCAGCGGGTACTCGGCAAGGATTATGTGACGTAGCGTCTGGCCGAAAGAGTGCATGTATGACGGGCGCCAGGCGGGGATCTCCGAGATCACCTCCCGGCGGCGCGAGCCGGGGCGGACCCGGAAGATTTTGTAGGAGCTCCTCGCCGAGAAGCTGGTGGCGTGGTTTAGAAAGTCACCGGTTTGGGGGTCGGTGTGTGGGTGGGGCGAGGAGCCGACTACTTGCAGGTCGCCCTCGAAGCCGAGCACGCCCAGAGTGTCCAGGGTCTCGGGGTCGAACTCGACGGGCGGAGGCGTTTCGGTAAGGGCGACGAAGCGATCCTCGAAGGCCTTGTATACGTTGACGCTCGCGTTAGAGCCGAACTCCGGAGAAGAGAAGAGGCCTCTCAGACGCTCGAAGAACGAGGTGTCCGGAGTAGTGGCGAACTCACCGTAGGCTATCTGTCCGGTCTCCCGGATGCTCCGGTACTGCGGGCTTTCGAGAAAGCGGTTGGCGTAGGAGACCTTCCCATTGACAAAGGAGAAGCGGTGGGGCATGGCAAGGCCATCGAACCAGTGCCTCATATCCTTCCCGTCTTCGAGATCCCAACGGCCAGGTCCGTTGCGCACGAGCGTGCCCGAGAGCCACTGTGGGATATTCCCTTCCACGGGTAGATTGTCTACCTCGATCTCATCGTTCAGGTTCTGGAAACCTATCCTGTAGTCGGTCACGCTTTGTATGCCTCCTTCGCTCGCGGTTGTCTATGTCACAATTGAATGTTCGAGACCGGCTACGACTCCTTTCTGGTGTGCAGGGGCGGTGTCGGGCTTCGCTTTGAACAGACACGACCCACGTCTAGCGCATCACTCAAATCACTCTACCGGATGGAAATTCGGGCACGGTCACGGACATACAAGACCACACACCGAGGTGGACCGCCTATCCGTATCCTCGTCTTCAGGCTGATCCTATTTAGTATCTTCGGTGCCCTCTTCAGCCTGTTTCTGTTCGAGGTGCTTTTCTAGCGCTTCTAGTGTTGCAGCTCCTTCTTTGAGATCTATTCCTCTTTCAAGCAACTCTTCTAGCGCAACTAGCTCCCAGAGCTTCTCTTGTTCGGGTGATAGCTCGTCATCTTCGCGCTCCTCTTCGAGATTCTTCTGGGCCCGTTCAACACCCTTTGTTAGTATTTCTACTGCTGCTCTTTGCTGTTCTATTCTTTCTTCCAACTCTTCGGCGGAGAGCTGTTTCTGTTCTGGGGTTAGGCCTACAGGGTCAGGGTTCTCGAATTTCTCTCGTAGCTCCTTGATTTTCTCCAACCTATCTTTCACCTGTGGAGAAACCTCCTCTTCGGGCTGCTCCTCTTCGGGCTGCTCCTCTTCGGGCTGATCGCCTTCAGAACCGTCAGAACCTTCAGACTCGATAGGCTCGAACTTCACGGTGTTCCCAGAATCGTCGGGATTGCCGTCCTCGTCGAAGCGCTCGTAGTTACCGTCGAAACCCCAGTTTTCGTAGCCTCCGTCTCCCGGGTTGGTAATGTCGCCTGACTTAAAGAGCCACACGTCCCAGGGGTCGTTACTGAACACTATAGTCTTATCAGTAGGCACTACCCCTTGCATGTTTTCTGTGTCTCTCGACTTATCGTAAGTATCTTGGTTGATGAGCATTACAGTGTAGCTGGGGAATTTCGTCCTGAGATCTTTCAAAATCTCTTTGACACCATCTTCGTTGGCGTAACCGTTGTAAATTTCCTGGTTAGCTAAGTACTTTTCAGCCAGCTCAGCCTCTGTCTCTTCCCGCTCCTCTTCTGTCAGCGTAGATTCGAACTTCACGGTGTTCCCGGAATCGTCGGGGGTGCGCTCGAAGTTCCCGGAGAAAGCCCAGTTTTCGTAGCCCAGGTCTCCTGTGTTAGTGAAGGTGCCGGATTCAAAGACCCACACGTCCCAGGCGTTATCCGCTATTTGTATACTCTTATCTTCGGGTCCGAATACCACCCCTTCAAGGGTCTCTTCGGCTTTATCGCGGTCGTAGGTCTCTTGTTGGATGAGCATTACGTTGTGTTCAGGGTACTGCTTTTTGAGTTCTTCCACAACACCCTTGGCGACCTCGCCTGAGTTTTTGGATTCATCTACGCCGTCTATGAAGTTGTCGATAGCGTCAGCTGCAATACCTGCTCCAGCGCCGGCGCCCACTTTTCCGGATGCTCCAACCCGGGAGGGGCTTTTCGACTCTTTGTCTGGCTCTTCTTTGTCTTTGCGATCCTCTCGCTCCCGCTCTCGCTCCTCCCACTCTTGACATATCTTGTTCTTTTCGGGAGAGTATGAGCTCTTGGTCCTTTCAACTCCCGTGGTATCTGTAGTGTCTACTGCGTACCTATGTTGGCCTGCGGACTGACCTTGTTGGCCTGATTGGGGGATTGGGGGAGGGCACTGATCTGGCCGTTTGTCAGGGTCCATCGAAGAATCAGACTCTATCTCACCAGGCTCCACGTCACTCACTCTCTCTATCCAATCCGCGATGTCCGCCGTTGGGACTACATAGGCTTTGCTATTGGGAGAGGGAGAATCTGTAGAGGTTACAAAGACGCCGTAGATAAGCCCATCGATGTACAGTCCGGCGCCAGAGTCAGCCTGGTTGGCGTAACCTCGACCTATGTCGCTGAACTCCAGCCTAGCACCGTCCCCATCTTCTTCAGGCGCATTTTGGTCCGAAAGCTTCATGGTTGCCTCTTGCAAGATATCGGAGTCTGCCCGTTGCTCGCCTTGGGAATTTACTTCATCAGACGCCCCCCAACCGCGGAACTGGCCTAAAGCTCCAATCTTAGGAATGCCGGTTCCGTAGCCGACTACGTGTTCCCCAGGGGCTGCTTTCTCTAGCTCTACAAGCACCACATCCTTACCCGGATTACCCGGATGCTCTACGATATTTTCGATGAAGTGACGCTCACCTTCCCCAAGCGCTTTGCTGCCGATCGTGAAACCGCTATTCGCCTCATCAGCACCACTATCTGAGAAGCAGTGCTTGGCCATAAGCACCCACTTGGGACTTATGAGCGTACCTGAGCAACTGTAGTCTTCCAGATTACCGGCCACCCAAGCCGGATCAGTGCGCAGTGGCTCTTTGCGCGCTTCAGTAGTATCCTTAATGGGTCCTGCTGTATAGAATTGCACCTGTCCTCCGAGAGTACCGGAGTCCGTCCCTCTTGAGACAGCTTCCGCAGGCTGTACTTTCAAGGTACCAACACCAAGCCCAGCCCCCATACTGAGCACCAGGGCGAGCAAGATAACGATCCCCCTGACGTTGGAGACTCTTCCTAAGATCGACTGTATCAACTGTCTATCCTTTCCTTGTTGGCTCTCCGCCGCTCCCGATGTCTCTGGGTGACGGCAACTCCGAACCCCTCGGGTTGTCCGCACGCTGTATCCGTGCAGCATGTCCGGGGGTATGGCCCGTGTCGTTGTGCGACTGGTAGCGGCTGAATCCAGGGTGCCACGCCTCACCGGCAAGTAAAGGGATATTGGTGGATATCAGCAAAGGTTTAGGGAGTTCCCTAAATCTGCCCAGAAACTATTTGCATTTCGCCAGCTTGCGGCACTTTGCACTTGGGTGAGCTGGATTCTCGAAATCTGAGATTGTGCGGGTTTCTCTTTTCCAGAGCTCCTCGGAACCTCGCAGTTCGCCGGCATGGCTGGTGCGTACGTCGGGCCGCTAGGAGCGGCTTTCATAGTTACGGCAATCGCCGAGGGGAAGCCGGGCCTGCGCCGTTGGGTCGGGAGGCTGTTCAAGGGGGGCTTTAACTGGCGGTGGTACGCGCTCGCCCTCCTCGGCGTCCCGGCGATTATCGTTGCCGGTACTCTGATAGTGTCGCCCGGGGCTGAGGTCGGTATGAGTTTCCCACCCCTGACGGCGTTGATCGTCTACGTGCCGGTCCTATTGATCCAGATGGTCACCACGGGCCTGGCAGAGGAGCCTGGCCGACGCGACTTCGTCCTGGTGCGTCATCAGAAGCTGCACGGCCTTCTATTGGGCACTCTGATACTTGGTGTACTGTGGGCCGTGTGGCGCCTGCCCCTGCTCGTGACCGATTGGGGAGAGGGGTTCGGTGGGGTGAACCTGCAGACCATCCTCTCGTTTATATCCTTCTGTATCGTGTTCAGCATTTTCATCACCTGGATCTTCAACAGGACCGGCGATAGTGTCCCCGTGGTAATGCTGGCCCACGTGAGCGTCAACAACTTTGTCGGGATGCTGTTGCTCGCCGTGATCACCACCCTGAGCCCGTCGGTTTCAGCCTTACTCTGGGGGATAAAGATCAGCTTCGGCTTGGTAGCCCTAATGCTCATCGTGATGACCCGCGGGAAGCTCGGCTACCAGCCAGAACTACAGGATGACCGGGGCGTCAAGTAAGTGTAGCGAGTTGTGGAACGATAGAGCATCGTCGAGTTTGTGTAGCCGATGCCCTACAAAGTATCTGATGAGAGGAGCCCGCAAGCGATAGCCGCGTAGCACGAAGAGAACAACGAAAGACATGACAAACCACGCAGGATCAGCGGCGGCCCCCGCCATCACGATGAGGCTGCTCACGAAGAGCTGCACCCAAATTACTATTGGCGACCTGCCAGACAGAATGCCCTGGTTACTCTGATCTGCTGGGGCTTGCATTATCTACACCTCCTCGTGCATCGTCGTGTTCTTTGATGTCGATCATCCCGTTCTCCTGCGGGTTCTTTCCTGGTTCTTGCGTTATCCTTTGACTTCTCTGGTAGTCTCCTGGCGGACGAGCGGGCGCATGATCTCCGCCATCCGCCCGTGGTCGCCGATGTAGACGTTGCCGTGATACGGACCGATGTGTGAGACGGGACGCTCGAAGCCGAGCCAGTTCCGCCTTAGCTGCTCGTCGTCGGTACTGGTGAAAAAGGGTGGACGTATAAGGCGCTCCATACCCCCGGCGGCCTGCGGCCTCGTGGGCCCCATTGCGGAATCGCCGGCCAAAATAAGTCCGTCCCGCTCTCTGTAGAGCACAACGCTGCCCTTGGTCTGTCCGGGGAAGTGGATGACCTCTACGCCGAACTCCGCGAACAGCGGGCTCTGCATAGGGTCCTGGAACTCTACGGCGCTAGCAGCCTGGGAATGCTCCGCGTCCAGCGGATGTAGGAAGATCGGGACTCCGAACTCCTCTTCGAAGGCTGTAAATAGGTTGCCGTTCTCTGCCAGGTGCCGGTGTGAGAGAACCAGGCCGGCCGGTGGGTAGCCTCCGCTAGCGATCTCGCGGATTTGGGTCAACAGGTAGTCGAAGGCGGAGTCAACCACGAGGGATTTACCCTCCGCCAGTAGGACGTAGGAGTTGGTTGACATCGCCGCCCTACGACTGCCGGGATCGTCGTGCTCCAGTAGTGCGAGGTCGTCCATGAGCCATTGCGGCTGTGGGTTTGGTGTAGCTACCATTGCAGTAATCTCCTTTTTATCCATCAGATTAGCTCTTTGTTTTCCGTGCTTCTTGGTTTTTTGGTTCTAATTTTCCAGTTCTGGGCAAGCTCTAAACACCACCCTGAATCTCTGTCAATCCTTGGCAGACAGCCTCATCTCCTTCTCCGCTCTCTTCCTCAATGGAGGATGGTCACCCTTTCGCCGCCTCTACTGGTGCGGCTTACCGAGGCTGTTGCGTGGCGGGGCGGATGTACTTTTGAGTCCCTGGGACATCAGGGCGAAGCCGAGCCAACCGACTATCACGCAGACGACCGCCAGGATGACGTTGGGATCTATCGGCACGCCGAGGATAGCCGGACGGGACATGTCCGCGAAGCCCGGATCCTCGGCACCAGCGAAGTAGGAGGTATCCGGCCAGAGGCGAGCGAGGACTAGGCTGGCCCATGAGGCCGTCGCCAGGAAGGCGGCGACCGCCATCTCAGCCCTCTCCGGCCTCCGCCACCGGAGGACGAGTAGGGCCAGCGAGCCCGCCCCAAGGGCGACCGAGGAGTGGATCACCATCGCGGCGTGCAGCTTGGCGTGTGGTAGCCAGAGCGGATTCTGCATGTGCGTGCTCGGAAAAATGATCGCGTCGACCACGAGGGGTACTACGATCGAGAGGACGGCGACGGCGATTATCAGGCCGCGCCCCAAAGAAAACTTGCTCATTATTAAGACCTCCTGTCTATTGTGCAACGCGTCCGTATCCTCCACAGCGTCCCACGATTTGCGTTAGCGAATTTCCCGATCCACCGAGCGACATCAAGACCGCGCCCGGCGGGCGCGTGTGCCCACATCACGCGACCCCCTCCACCATCTTTTCCACGTAGCCGCGTACACCGGTGGGATGGACTGTCGGGTACTGTGCGTTCATTAGCGAACCGAGTTTCCCCTTGCCATTGAGCATTCCTCGCCAGTACATTAATGGTAGCCAGAAGTACATGTTGTCTGGGTCTGTTTGAATGCGCCGGTCGATCTCCGCATCCAGGTCGGCAAGCGTGCCGAGCTTCTTTACGGTAATCGGCCGTCCCAGACCTGCCGCCGTCTCGTCGACGAGCTCGTGAAAGGTAAGCGAGCCGCCGGCGACTGAGAACTTCTCCGGCAAGGGTCGACCATCTGAGGCCGCCTCGACCACGTAAGCGGCTGTATCGGCGTAGGTGGTGAAATCCATCTTATCTTCGCCCTCGCCCCAGAGGTAGGCTTCGTCTTTCTCAAGATCAAATGCCCCGAGGAATCCGTACAACACGTCTTTGTCGAGGAAGCAGCCGTTCAGCACGTGCACCACCTCGACGGGGCCGCGCTCCTCTTCGGCGCGGCGCGCAAAATCCCGGCGCCAATCCGAGTTGACGTTCTCTCCCTCGTCGAGGCCAAAGAGGTCCATGCTGTAGTCGGATGGGATGAAGCGCCGGGCGCCCGCTGCCCGCGCCGCCCGCAGCCACTCGAGTTGCGTGTCAACGATAACATCGGGACCTCCCTGCACGGCCGATACCACGGTATGGACGCCGTCGAAGGCGTCCTCCTCGTTTTCCACGACCTCGGATTTCTCGGCGGCTTCGGCGGCGAGTTTGTTCCGGCTGCCGGGACGCACCAAGAGGCGAAGGTTTATCCCCTCGTCTACCTTATTCAGCAACGCCTGTGCGATCAGGCCACCCAACACTCCGGTAGCCCCGATCAGCAACACCGTCTTCTCCGGTTCTTGATGCTCTGTCTCTGTATACATGTAGATCCTCCTCGAAATATATGGACGCTGATACTTACGGTAGTTGTCTATCTATCCGCCACCAGCGGCACGTCAGTCGCGACGCTCGCTCGGGGATCTCCCGCGAATTTGCAAAAACGGTAAACCGTCGTGCGAAAGATGTGTGACACTCCCACAATCACAATAAGACAAGCATCTTGGCTAATCGCTCATCCTAGTGTATGCCGGTCATAGGTCAGGGTAGATGCAACCAAAGGTTAGTGTTTCACGTCGCAGACTACTCCAGGGCCTGTTGCGGGGCCAGTATCGTCAAGACCCAGATGATGGACGCAGCCGCTACCACGTGCATGATTAGCAGAGTCGCGATCATACCCGCTGGAGCTCCCGGTATCGTGAACGGCGTAATCAACGAGAGAACAAGCAACACTACAGCCACGGTCTGGAAGATCCCGACCGGACGCCGTGTGAACCGCCCGAGAATCACCAGCAGCACAGCCGCTACTAGCGCGGGCACGAACGACGAAATAACGACGGGGAACAACGTGATCGTATCTCCCCCTTGGACCAATACGCTATCCGGCATCGCGCCCAACGCAGAAGCCAACAAGTACACGAACGCGTTAGCCACCGCCGCCAATACACCCGCTATAAAGCCAAACACCAACAACCGCCCTAGAGAAACCCGACTACTAGTTTTTGCTGTCATCCTATACTTACCTTTCGTGTATACGTCGAAAAATGTGCGTAAACTTGCACGTTGGACTTGCGCCTCTGCGGAGGTGGGCGGATAGTCATCTGAGACTTCCTGTTACGATCCCTGCCAAGAGGAAAGCCTGAGTACACTGAGTCGGGCAAAGGAGGCTGCGGCCCCACCTCGTCCAAGGGATCTCGGCTCTCGAAATTGTTCGGGCTGCGACCGAACGCCGCTCTACTCGTCTTCAACACGTGTGCCTCCGAGCTATCTAGTCCGTTGTCTGCTGTGAGCTTGGGTCCGGAAGCCCCCGCGGCCAATGGGGTGACTGGTAGGGTTTTGGGTAGGATCTTCCTCACTCCCGAATCAGCGACGTCATCGGCTCTCGGCAATGTCGAGATAGGCCGCATCAGGACGGCAGAGTCGCTGCGCCCTCCAGGATTACCGTGCTCCTCGAATATCATCGTCCCTCCTAACTGGGCGATCCATTCTTGCTGGATCGCCCAGTCTAGTCAGTTAGTCAACAAATGATGACTCGTAGTGTAACGTCTCGGCGTTGACATGTCAACATCCGATGACTTATACTGCCAGTATGTCCAGATCACGCCCACGCTCAGCACCAGCCACCCGCGCCGCTATCCTGGCTGCGGCTCGCGCCCGCTTTGCGGCTGAGGGCTATGAGCGGACGACGCTACGTGCCACTGCTGGCGACGTTGGGGTGGATGCCGCGATGGTCAATCGATACTTCGGCAGCAAGGAGGCGCTTTTTGCAGAGGCCGCCGATTTCGAGCTGCGGCTGCCCGACTTGACCGGGGTGAGGCCGGAGGACTTCGCTAAGGTGTTGCTGCCACGTTTTTTCGCCGTGTGGGAGGAGGATGCGACTTTCCTAGCGTTGCTGCGCGCCAGCGCCACCAGTCCTAGAGCCGCAGCCAAGATGCGTGAGGTATTTGCCAGCCAGGTGGCGCCCAATCTGGCGACCGCCCTCCCGGACCACCCGATGGAGCGAGTCGGTCTGCTCGGCACCCTGATGATGGGGCTGGTCTTGGAGCGCTACGTGCTCGTAAACCCAGCGGTTGCTAACATGGACCAGGAGGAGGTAACCGCATGGATCGCCCCGTTGATGCACCAGGCACTATTCGGCCCGGCGCCGATGGCGGACCCGAACACAACGAGAAACGATTAGGCCCGACACTTGCGAAGGTTTTCCCAGGGGCAACCTAGGAGACATCAACATGAGTTATATGTCACATATAGCCACAGGACTGATTAGAGACGGGTTTGGGTACCGGACGATGCCCTAATGACGCTTCTTGTGTACAGCGACTCTCCATCCCGATGACACTGGGAAGGTATAGGCTTGTCCGAGAAGCCTAAAAACACTGAGAACAGTGATGGGCCAGGCAAGAACCAGACCGCCCGGCTGTCGCACCTCGGCGGATCAAGGCAGATCCGCCGGGCTACCGGGTACCTTGGCCCCTACAAGTGAGAGGTAGCGGCAGCCCTGGTCTCTTTGCTTCTGGTCTCCGGAGCTAACCTCCTTACCCCGCTCCTAATAGCCTACGCAGTAGACACTGGCGTGACCGACAGGGTGCCCCGGGCGATCCTGCTCGCTAATGCTGGCCTGGGGTCATCGCATGATTGCGGGATTTTTGTACGCTACAGAGTATTTTGGGCAGAGCCTCACGGACGCCGTAGAAGCACGCCGTCATGGTGAGGATGGGCAGGGGTCTGACAGCAGCATTCATAAATACAGGACCTCGACCTCGTAGCCACAATGATCGAACCAGCCAGCCGCGTCCCCAGGGGTAATTGTCGAGAGAGCTTCGTGGTTGCGGATCTCGAGCTTCCTTAGGATGTTCTTTATCTTGGAGAACGCCTCCTCTATGGGGTTCAAATCCGGCGAGTATGCTGGCAAGAACACCAACTCCGCTCCTGTGGCCTCGATGAGTTCCCTTATCCTACTGGGAAGGTGCGCCCCGAGGTTGTCCAAAACCACCACCCGACCTTGGGAAAGCGTCGGGGCCAGGAAATGCTCGACATATACTTCAAAGGCTTTGGCATCGCCCCGGCCATGGCGCCAGGATATATAGCGTCGCGATACTATGGTTTGGCAAATGCGAGCCCGCGGGCTTCGAGGACAAGGAGGGACCAATGACCGTCAACCTGATAAACCCAGAAGGACTACCGAAGGTCGATACCCACCGTCAGGTGTCGTTCGCCACCGGATCGCGGCTGGTATTCATGACCGGACAGGTAGCCTGGGACGCGGAAGGTGGCACAGTTGGCGAAGGCGACCTGGCTGCTCAGGTCGAACAGTGCTACCTCAACGTTGCCACCGCCCTGGCAGAGGTCGGCGCATCCTTCGACGATGTGGCGAAGCTCACCCTCTACATCGTCGACTTCACACCCGACCAGATGTCCGTGCTGGGGGAGGGCATCGCTCGGGCCGCCGAGAAGCTTGGTACCATCCCGACCCCGCCGATCACAGGGATTGGCGTCAGCGCGCTCGCCTCCCCCGAATTGTTGGTCGAGGTCGAGGCCACCGCCGTCATCGACTGAACACAAGGCATCAGGTGACCCGGACCGGTACGCCAGCAGCCATTTGAGTCTCAGTCCGGGTCGCATCCCCTTCAGACAGTAGCGGCTGTGGCCGATTTTAGGCCATCGTGAGTGGAAGCCGGGGGAAAGGCTCTGTCAGTCGGTGCAGTACTCTGAATCCCAGGTCCGGCTCTGTCTGGAACTTGTGCGCTTAGACAGAACTATTCACCAGACAGGCCCTAGAGTCGAATAATGACCAAAACATCGACGCTCCTTGTGTCCACTCGATAGCCAGTAGCGAAAGTATGAGTGTAAGGACGCGGATCGTGCATATAGAGTCCCCCACTCTATGCCACTGTTCTGCTATGTTTCATAGTGGGCATCGTCGGTGAATTTGCGCCGACAACGCCCTGCCGCTGTGTACCTTGTTGCTACACTTACTTGACGTTACTTGACGGCCCAGTCAGCCTGTAGC
>JBARZO010000384.1:0-7849 GCA_049650165.1 Rubrobacteraceae bacterium | reverse complement strand
CGTCGCCGCTCATGGACCCGGAGATGTTCCTGCTGACCGCCGGGAACCTCGGGACAAGTTTCGCCGCGGCGCGGCTCGTGTCCGCTTTCGGAATGGGACTTCTTGCGGGCTACGCAACCTGGGCCTTGCAGCGCCGGGGGCTCTTCGAGAACCCGCTTAAGAGATACAGCTCCTGCGCTACACGTTCCGTAGAAGATCCGGACGAGTTGATCTGGGCGTTTTGGCGGGACCCGACACGCCGCGCCACCTTTGTACGGGAGCTCAAGAAAACCGGGTTCTTCCTCACGAAATGGCTCACGCTCGCGTTCTTGCTCGAAAGCCTGATGGTCGCCTATGTCCCGGCGGAGGCCGTGGGCCGGCTTCTCGGTTCTGGGAGCATACTCTCGGTACCGCTCGCAGTTTTGGTGGGCGTGCCGACCTACCTGAACGGGTACGCCGCGATCCCCACGGTCGGCGGGCTGATGGAACTCGGGATGTCCGATGGCGCGGCGCTGGCTTTCATGACCGCCGGCGGCGTCACGAGCATCCCGGCGGCAATGGCCGTCTTTGCCCTCGTCAAGAAACGGGTGTTCGGCTGGTACCTCGTCCTGGCCCTTACCGGAGCCACGATAACGGGATTCAGCTACGCAGCGTTGACGGCGTTTCTCTAGTCAGGCTTTACGGTGCTGGGTGGCTACCTTGTATGTGCCGTCGGGGAGTTCGTCCAACTCGTAGTCGCCGAAGAGTATTGGGTCGGCGCGATGGAGGCAGAGGAAGAGGCGGAGGGCGAGGCTTCGGATCTCGCTTTCCGCGTGCGCGTCGGCCCGCATCTCGATTATGTGCCGCAAGGCCCGTACGTTGCCGGTGAAGACCATGGGGGCCTCGGTCTCGTTCGGCAAGAGCGACCGGGCTGTCTGCTGAACCTTTTTACGGGCATCCGTTTTGTAGTCGGCGGAGAGCATGGCCGCTCCCCCCTCTTGCTTCTCCAGCAACTCCTCCGCCATCGCCTCGTACTCGGCGGCGGCCCGGTCGGCCCGCTCCTCGAAGAGGCGATGTAGGCTTTCATCCTCCTGGTACTCGGGACGCTCGACGAAGCGGAGCACTGCGCCGGAGACATAGCGCTGACTTATCTGGGAAAAACCTGCTCCGGCCCTGTGTCGTACCAACTCGTGGGTGACGCTGCGGCTGATGCCGTAGAGCAGAAAGCTGAAGCTGGCATGCTCCAGTACGCTGCCGTGCCCCGCCGAAGTGAGCCGCTCGAAGTACGCGGCGGCGTTCTCATTGGTGGTCCGGCGGGGACCGAACGAGGCGTAGCATAGCTGGCCCGCCGTTTTGCAGAGTTGGGAGGAGTCGGGGAGTTCGGTCGGGTCGTTGACGTAGTCGGGAAAGCCGAGCGAGGGATCGAAGCCTTCGAGGAAATCTTCGAGGCCCGCGACGTTGGTCTGGGGCCGGGCCAACATGACCACGCCGGGAGATTTTAGGTACGGGACCGCAGAATCAGTATGGTGGGCCCGCGAGTGAATAGCCGGGAAGCCGTCGGTGACGATTCCTCCGAACTGTTCGAAAAGACTTGCTATGCGTTCGACGTTTTGCTCGGCTGTCTCCACTAAGCTCCCTTCTTCGGCTCTCTGCAACGAAGGGTATCGGATTTCACCGGGTGTTTCTGTGAGACCGCCTCCAATTCTATTTGCTGGGGATGTTGATCCAGTCTACCGAGTACCCGGCCATCTGGAGGCTCTGCACGACGGTCGAAGGGTCCTCCGCCGTGAGACGGAAGACCATGGTTCGGCTGCCGCCCCTCTTTTCCGGGGACGAAAGGGCGCTCAATATGTCCACGTCGAGGTCGTGGATGACTTCGGCCACTTCGGCCAGCACTCCGGGACGGTCCGGGGCCTCCACCTGCACCTGGCTGCCCGGTTCGTGTACGCCGGTGAGCGTCACCAGGGCGCGCAAAACGTCGGTAGAGGTGACGATGCCCACCAACTCTTCCTTGCCATCCTCTTCGGCGACCACCGGCAGGGCGTTTATCTTGCGCTCGTACATCTCCTTCGCGGCGTATCCGACCGGGTCCTGGGGATGGGTAGTGACTAATTCCACGGCCATTATGTCGCCTACGCGCATTCCCTTGAGGACGTCTTCCCTATTATCGTCGCCCTCGGGAGGGCTGGCATCGCTGAGATCCCGGTCGGAAACTATCCCGATCAACCTACCGTCCTCCATAACCGGGATGTGGCGCACGCCCTTTTCACGGCAGATGTTGAGTGCCTCGGAGGCACTCGCGTCCGGCCCGAGCGTCTCCAACTCTCGGGTCATTAAGTCTCGAATCAACAGCATCTTTTACCTCCCAGGCATCAAAGCGCAAAGGCTTTCTGGAAAATCCCCCGAACAGCTTACTCACTACCCGCTTACAAGGTACTCTACCAGAATATAGCCCTTTGGCGCTTATCCCCGAGCGTGGAGCCGAATTAGACCGCTTCGGAGAGTGCCTGGCGGAGCGTACCGGCGTAGCGACCGGTGCGAATGGTCCTCAGAGCTTTGATCTCGACCTGCCGCGCCCTCTCCTGCGAGATGCCTAGAGTCTCGGAGACCTCCCGTAGGGTACGAGTTTCTCCACCGTCCAGCCCGTGCCGCAACTCCAGGACCTTAGCCTCGCGCTCGGGCAGCGTTCTGACGGCCTCGACGAGTGTCAACTCCCATTGGCCGGCTTCGGCCCTAGCGAAGTCGTTCTGAAGACGCTCGTCCGGGAGCAAATCTCCCATCTCCGATCCGTCTTCCGCGCCAATTCGGGCGTTGACGCTCCCGATGGGCTGGCTGACCCTGCGTAGCCGCCGAGTCTCTTCGGGCTTTACGTCGAGCCTCTCGGCGAGTTCCTCGTCGGTGGCGTCGCGGCCCAGTTCTGCGCTGAGTTGCGCCTCGGCCCGGCGCAGGCGGAACAGAGAGTCGACGACGTGGGCCGGTAGCCGGACTGTGCGACCCTGGTCCGCGATGGCGCGGGTAACGGCCTGCCGGATCCACCACGTCGCGTAAGTCGAAAAGCGGTTACCCATCGTTGGGTCGAACTTCTCGACCGCCCGGATCAGACCGGCGTTACCCTCCTGTATCAAATCCTCGAACATCACCCCTCGCCCCCGATACTTCTTGGCGATGGAGATTACGAGCCGCAGGTTCGACTCTATCAGCCGCTGGCGGGCGTTCTTGTCTCCCTCGTGGGTCCGGCGACTGAGCTCCCGCTCCTCGGCCGCGTCGAGCAGTTTACCGCCCCGAATGTGTCCCAAATACTGCGTAAGAGTGTCTTGTTCCATCCCATCCCGTCCCTTCTCTGGTTCAAGCTTTCGGTATTACGGCTTACGGTTTCTACGCCGCCGACGGCCCGTGATCCGCGCCTCCGGCCTGGGGCCCCGCGTGTGTCACGAACTGGTCGAGGACTCGTTCGTCGAGACTCGAAGTAACCAACCAACTTTTTCCACAATCACAGTCGAGGGCGAGCCGCCGCCGACCCTCGGGAGCTTCAGCCATGACCGCTTCTCTGAGAGAACGCAGGCAGCACACCGGAAGCTCCCGGATGTAGATCTCCTTTCGCGGCTCGTCCACCGGCGCAAACGCCGTATCGGGCCGCAACGAACTACGCTTCGGATTTCCCTTCTTCATGCGGCTCCCTTCCGCTCTTGTGCAGCGCGCTCCATGAACGCGCACTCTTCAGTCTCGACCGGTACGACTGCCTGCCACCGGGCCCCACACACGAAGCATTCGAACGCTTCCTCAGAGCCTCGTGAGTCCCGGCGGCAGCAAGCGGGGAGGTCTTGTTCGTAGATCACTTCCTCCCCGAGTTCTGAAACCCAAAGCCGCACTACGCCGCCTTCCCGGAGAGACGCCCGATCCACTCACTCGCCTCCTCGCGGGTGAGATCGTTGACCGGCTTACCGACCATCTCCTCAAACTTGGCCACGCCATCCTCCACCACGTCGGAGATGAGTACCTCCAAATAGTTGAGCTGCTTGCGCGTAGCCGGCAACTCACCCCGGTTCTCTTCATGCGCCGCCCGTTCCAGTTCTGCCCCCTGCTGTGACTCGGGCCGCTGCCGGAGAGACGCGGCCTCGTTACTGGACGCCTCCTCGTCTCCACCAAGCTCTTCGAGCGCCGTGACCCCGACGTTGATCGCATCCCGCAACGCCCGCGCCTTCGCCCGAGTCTCGGCCATCCGGATGAGATGCGGCGCGATATTCCGACTAACGTTCTCCGGGCTCGCGTCCCCGATACCGCTGAACTTGCCCTCTTCCGTCCGAACTACGGCCTTGACGATCGCCAACCCACCGTTCTCGGCACCCGGTATCTGCAACAATTCCGTCTCGATGCTCCGCAAGCCTCGGCTGTGGGCCTCCTCAAGAAGCCCCGCATACAGCACGAAACGCTTGCCCTGGCGCTCAATCATGTACTCTTCTCTCACGGTCGTGCCTCCTTCTGTGCCTCTACAACGTGTACTCTCCAACCGTCAATGACATCTTCACTGAACCGAGTGAGGATGTGGTCAAAATAAAACATCAGGCGATTCTTTCGTAGGTATATTGGCGGCCACCGGGTGCTGCGGTCTCTATGTGGCGGTGGATCAGGCCGAGCTTCGCGAGCCGGGTGGCGCGGTTGTTGCACGCGGTATGGTTGAGGTCCAATGCTTTGGCGAGATCCGCATTGGTTATGGAGACCTTCTCCTGTATCATCCGCAGCGTCTCGACCAGATGGTCTGGTATCTCACCGACGAGAGTCGGCTCCGCGCCAACCTCGTCTACCCGGATCATAGCCATAGACCGTTGCCGCAGCGAAGCCTCGACGTTCTCCAACAGATCCCGATCCTCCTCGACCAGCACCAGGTGCCGCTCGCCGTACTCGCCATTAGCGGCCCTCGAAACCAGTATCCCGAGCGCCTCGTCCGCGAAGGAGTAGTCCATCAGGTCCACGCCCCGGATGTCCGCGTACAGCACACCGCCCTTCGGTAGATCCTCCAGCGCCTCGCCGAGAGCCTCCCGGATCGCACGGCCCGCCTTACGCGTAACCATCAGCTTACCGCCGAACTCGCCACCCGCGACTTCGAATATTTTCCAGGGGCGATCCTCAGCCACCGGATCTACCCTCACTGTCTTCAGTGAAATCATATATTGAGAGTATACAGTCTAGTCTCTCAGAAATCAATATCATATTGGGGAGACATTCTGCCTTCATTCGGAAGTTTTTTCTTGCGGGCGGCGCGGGAGGGAGACGCGCACAAAAGTTCCGGGGAATTCCGGTACGTTGCGGGAGTTCTTGCGGTTCTTGTAGGAGGTGATGCGTCCGGCGCCGCTGCGGAGCGAGAGAGAACCTCCTGCGCGGCCGGAGATCTGGGCCACGAGGGCGAGGCCGCCGCCGCGCCCCACTTCTCCGGTTCCGGAGACGCCCATCTTGAGCGCGTGACGGATCGCGTCGTTGTCGGTGGTGGTCTTTTCGGCGAGGGCCGGGTTATGGGAAAGTGTCTCACGTACACCCGGGCCGCCGTCGGCTATGGCTACCAGTACCTCTTCCCCCTGCCGTTCCTCCGAACGGGCGCCGTGACGACCACTGACTATGTGGTGGTAGGCCTGTACGGCGGCGTAGGCTCCGAAGGATGAGGCTCCGTGTTCGGCGGCGTTCGCGCAGATCTCCGACAGTACGGAGCACACGGCGACCCGCTCGCGCAGCCGGTAGTCCTGGTTCTCCAGAATCTCCGAGATGCGGTTTATGATGCCCGGTATCTCTTCCTCTTCGTGGAAGTTGATCAGTTCCTGCAACGTACCGGGGTTGTGCCGCTGCCGGGATTCCAGGGCTTCCAGGTCGACGTTTGTGGTTACCCGGTCGCCGAAGAGCCGGAAGAAGTTCATCCGTTCCAGGTAGGCCGGGACGTCGCGGCCTGAGAGGGCTATCCCGACCTCCTCGGAGCGAGGTATCAAAGATTCCAGCAACGCGGCCAAGCCGCAGATGCCGGCGGGCTCCACGAACTCCACCTCCCGCAGGTCGAGTACGACCGGTTCACCGTCCAGCCGGGCGGCGGCCTCCAGTGCCGGGTCCAGGCTCCCGAGCGTGAGCACACCACTCATGGTCCCCCGGCTACTGACGTTCAATTTTAACTGGGTACGCACACGGGTTATTGTAATCGGCGAAAAACAAAAAGGTGCCGACTACCGCAGACAGAGAAATAGGTCGTAGATCTTTTTCTCATATTCGCTAGGCAGGCTCTGCAAGGGTCACAGCTAACGGTCTCTTCGAAGTTCGTAGAATAGCTCGGTGTAGCGGCGGTTGTCGTAGCGGCTGATAATAGAGCCCTGGCCGGCTTCTTCAAAGCCACACTTCTCGAATACGCGTTGCATCCGGTCGTTGTGGGCCAGAGTCGAGCCGCGTACCGCCTTCAGGTTCAGTTCTTCGAAGACATAGTTCGCCAAGAGCTCCACCGCCTCTGAAGCATATCCCCTTCCGCGGAGGTCTTCGGCCCCGATCTTGATGCCGAGCTCGCACCCATCTTTGCGAAAGTCGTACAAGGTAGCCATACCGATTGCCTCGTAAGGGTCCCTTGCCTCTATCATGTAGGTCTTTACACCAGAGTCCTTCCAGCGCGCCAGATAATCTCGGCGGGCGGCGGAGAGCGAGACTGAGATAGGAGCCCGCCCGTTCCAGGCGGCAAGCTCCGGGTCCCTGTCCCACTCGTAGGCAACCTCGACATCCAACTCCCGGGGGGGACGTAAAATCACTAACTCTCCCTGCATTACCTCGAGTTCTTCGGCGTGGATCTCCGCTCCTCCTCTCTACGAAGTTACTATATTACACTCACTATCAGCCACGAGTTCCCACGCGCAATGCTGTACAGGCTTGTGTAAGTCCAAAAATCAGCGAAGAAAAAGGGCCGGTGTTCATATAAGGGTGAGACCCTTTTCCGGCCCTTAGCGGTTCCCTTGACGAAACCGCTAGGATGATACGATCATTATAAGTACACCTCTGCAACAACGCAAGCCCCCGGCAACAAAACTTAATCTTTCTGACTTCAACCGCTGATGCTATAATCGCTAGCCGTAGGGGCCGCTAGCTCAATTGGCAGAGCAAAAGACTCTTAATCTTTAGGTTCCAGGTTCGAGTCCTGGGCGGCTCACTTTCTTTAGTCTTCTTTGGGAACTACAGCGACCGTACAGCGCGAAACGCAAATGAGCTTGTCGCCCTCATCGGTTACGCGAATGTCCCAGACCATGATCTTGCGCCCCTGGTGCAACGGCGTACCGGTGGCAGTGACTGCCCCCTCGCTCTTCGCGCGAACGTGGTTGGCGTTGATCTCCAACCCGACTGCCAACTCGTTCTCTTGATCTATCAAATTGAAGGTTCCGAGGCTCGCTACCGTCTCAGCCAAAACCAGAGATGCCCCACCGTGCAGAATACCGAAAGGCTGCTTCGTCTGGCCGTTGACCGGCATGGTGGCAACCACTTCGTTCTCGGAGACTCGGACGATTTCGATCCCGATAGCCTCCATAATAGTATTCTCGGTGCTCAAATGCGCGTCCACACTGATCCCCCATCTTTTCGAAACTTCGTTTCTCACAGGAGATGATACACGTGCAACCTTGCTAGCCCTGGAAATCTAACACCTATGTTTCCAGCTTCACCACCGAACAACTTCAGTGCGGTTCGGATACGTCCAAGAGGACTCAATAAAAAAGACGGAGGAGTGCAGGCTCTCCCCCGTCTTACTTGCTTTGTTCAGCTTACGCCGACGTTGGCGTAAACCTCTAGATTGCTACTGGATTATCCTACCGGCGCCGAAGAACGGCGTAGGTCAGGATGCCCGAACCCAGAAGAAGAGCAGCCGCCGGCAGAAGAATAGCCGGAC
>JBARZO010000383.1:0-5368 GCA_049650165.1 Rubrobacteraceae bacterium | reverse complement strand
GTCCACACCCGTCGAGTTGGGCACACCTACGTGCAGGTGCGCCCCGGAGAAGCACAGAAGATCGCCGGGCTCTATAACCACCCGAAGCTCGGAGGCGGAGTCTACTGGCTCGACCAGTTCGGGGACTAGCGGGACTGAGTCATTCCCCGCCCGCCGCGCGTCCCGGACTTTCTCAAGGCTCCAATCCTCGCTGGTGTTCCCGATGGGGCGCGACCAGTAGGCCGGGTAGAAGGCGATGGTACGTCCGGTGGTGATAGGGTAGATCGGAGCCCACCAGTTCGTCTGTGCGTAGACGTTCGACCCCCAGGTGTCGCGATGGATACCGAGCCTCCCCAGGCCGTCCTCTGCAAGCTCCTCGCTGTGGGGGAACGCCCGCAAGCGGAGCAGGTCCCAGTAGGTTCTCCCTATGCTTACTCCTAAATACTCCAGCGCTTCCCGGAACAGGCTCTTCGTCGTCTCGTCCTTCGAGTAGTGTTTCTGGAGTCCGCCGATTCTTTCTGCATAGTCTTCCGAGGCGAGTTCGAACTGCGCCCGCACCGGGTTCGATATCCCCAACGCCTCCTGGAGGAGGTTGTCGGTGAATGTGCAGAGCCGGGACATCGGCTCCACGTCTTTGAAGATCAAGATTTCACCCTCGTAAATCAGCTCTCGTCGGCGCGCGTCGTCGAGGGCACCGGAGACCGCGTGTACTGTTGGCGCGACCGGCACTCGTTTACCAGAAAGTCTTTACATCAGGAACCCGCGGGAACGAGTGTGCCTTGCCATTCTCTTCGTAGACCCGACGGTCCCCGTTTTCCTCCTGTTGACGGGTGCCACGGCTACTTTTTTGGGTGGTGCGGTTGGGTTGCCGTCTACCACGATCAGTCTCGTAACGTCGGCCTCGACGCTGGAAGCGATCCAAGCGGAAGAGGTCTATGTTGTGGCGGGTGATGCCGGTCTCGGCTAGGTCGGCCATTACCTCCCCGATCACGCTCGCGAACTTGAAACCGTGTCCGGAACACGCCGACGCGATGCTGACCTGCTCGTAGTCCGGGTGCAAGTCTATGACGAAGTGGTGGTCCGGCGTGTTGGTGAACATGCAGGTGTGCAAACTCATCGTCGGGCCGCAACCCTCCGGGAAGTATCGTTCGGCGAAATCCCGCAACACCCGCTCGTCGTAGCCGTGGACTTCGCGGTCCAGTTTCTCAGCATCGCCCTGCTCTTCGAGGTGGAAGTACTTGCCGAACTTGAAGCCCGGAACCCCGAAGACCGGGAAGCCGTAGAAACGACCTTCGTCTACCAGCAGATTGAAGACCGGGAAGTTGTCAGGCCGGAAGTGTTCGGGGGCGGTCGGTTGCAGCCAGGCCAGCACCTGTCGCTCGGGCGTGGCGAGACCGTCCAGCACGCCCAGCAGGTTCTGGTTCCAGGCTCCGGCAGTGAAGACGAGCTTGTCGGCCTCGTAGGTGTCGCGGCTCGTGCGGACCCGGACGCCGCCTTCGAGCGGCTCCCATTCCAGGACTTCTTCGTGGCCGTGGATCTCCGCGCCCTGCGCCTGCGCCGCCGTCACATAAGAGACAATGCACCTCTCGGGCGCCAGGAAACCGCCGTCGGGCTGGACGAGGGCCAGATGCTCCGGCGGGAGATGGTAACCGGGATAGCGCCGGTGCAGCTCGGAGCCGGTAAGGACTTCGTGCGGCAGGTCATGGAGCCGGGCCGACTCCCACGAACCCTTGAAGACCCAGGAGTTCTCCGGGCCCGCGTCTATGGAACCGATGGTGTGCAGGAGTCGCTCGCCGGCTGTGCTCTGTATCTCGCGCCACAGCTCGTAGGCGCGGCGGAGCAACAAGACGTACGACGGGTCTTCATAGTAGGCGAGTCGGATGATGCGGGTGTGGCCGTGGGAGGAGCCCATAGTGTGCGGGATGCCGAAGCGTTCCAGGCAAAGGACTCGCTTGCCGCGCCGGGCCAGGTAGTAGGCGGTAGCGCTGCCCATCGCGCCCGCGCCTACGACGATGGCGTCGTAACGCTTCGAGTGGTAGTTGGTCGCCACTACGCGCTACCGTTCACCGAGGCGTTGGCGTAGGCCGTGGGTTCGGGGGCTGGCTCCTGGCGCCGGTCATCGTCTTGGGGTTTGGCCCTGAGGCGGGCCATTTCGGGATCGAAGAACGGAGTTTGCGCGACTTTAGCGGGGATGGGGCGGCCGTTGATCTCCACAACCAGGTTGGCTCCCGGCCAGGAGTGGGCGGTGTCCACGTAGGCCATCGCGATGGTCTTACCGACCGACGGTCCTATGGCGCTGCAGGTGACGTGCCCGACCTGCCGCTCGCCGGACATGACCTCGTCCTTATACTCGCCCGCCTCGCTGCCGGAGAACATCTTCTCCCGGAAGCTCGCGACGTCGCCGATGCTGTAGAGCTTGTCGTTTACGGCGGCGGGGACTTCGGTCTCCAGCGTCAGGCCAACCCAGCGTTGGTCCAGGCCCTCGTCCTGTACCCGCAGGAGGGCTTCACGCCCGATGAAATCGGGTTTGTCGAAGTGGATCCAACGACTAAGTCCTGCGTGGAATGGAGTGTAGTCCTCATTGATGTCGGAGCCGTAGAGCGGCAGGCTCTTCTCGATCCGCAAGCTCTGCATCGCCGCGACGCCGTAGGGATGGAGGTTGAACTCCTTACCTTTCTTGAGCAGGTACTCCCACAGCACGGATGCCTGGTCCGCGGGCGTGTACAGTTCGTAGCCCAGTTCGCCGGTGAAGCCGGAGCGGGAGATAATTACCTCTACGTCCTTGATCCGGCACGGCGCGAAGCGGAAGAACCGCAACTCGTCCAAATCCACGTCTTTTACTATCGTTTTGAGGAACTTGCGCGAGAGCGGCCCCTGCACGACCGGCAGGGCGATGGCCGCCGTTATGTCGGTGACGTAAGCGCTCCGGCCTTCGGCGTGCTCGGAGATCCAGCGGTAGCTCTTCAACCGCGGCCCAGAACTGGCGACGATCATGAAATGCTCGTCGTCGAACTTGTAGACGGTCACGTCGTCTACGATGCCGCCCTCCTCGTTGCACATGGTCGAGTACCTTAGCTGGCCCGGCTCCAGGTCCAACACCTCGTTGACGAGCAGCCGTCGCACGAGCCGCTCGGCCCCCGGTCCTTTTATGTCGATCTCACCCATCGTGGATAAGTCCTGCATTCCCACGTTTCGTCGCACGTTCAGATGCTCCTCCACCGGCGAGGTGTAGGCGCTGGGATACATGTAATCCCCGCCGCCTTTTATTACCTCGCGGGCGGATCGCAGATGAAAGTCGTAGAGTGGGGTCCTTCGTTCAGCCAGTAGATGCCTCCTATCCCGGCAATGTTATATGCAATATACCGCACACTATGGTTCGTTGCACTATGCGGCACTGTCTCAAATACATTTCAGACACCGCTTTCCGCTGCATTCCGGGCTGTAGTTGCGGACCGTGCAAGTTCTCTGGCCTGGTCGGCTCGCCTGTCCCCGGTGCCGGCGGCGGAGAGGTTTATCTCGACGAGCGCGACGGCGGCCCTAACTCCTGCCTCGGCCAGTAGGACCGCTGTGAGGGCGTCGCCGCGCAGGTTCGGGTTGCCGTCTTCCGCCAGCCGTACGGCGAGGGCTGCTATCTCCGCACCGACCTCGGCAACCTCCAGCGGCACGTCCGCCGCCGCGGAGAGCGCCACCTTGACATCACCACCTTCGCGCTGCGTCTCGATGACGTGCCCGTAGGCTGCGGCGTCGGCCTGGGCGAGCGGCGCGGCCCGTTCCCTCAGCGCCTCGGCGCGCTCGATTAGATCCTCTGCGTCGGATAGTTGGCCTGTCGAGAGTCGGGCGGCCATGCCCGAGAGGGCGGCGGCCAGGGAGACGGACACCGCCGCAACGGCGCCTCCGCCGGGGGCCGGTTCGTCGGACGCGGTGAGGTCCAGGAACTGGCCCAGCGGGAGGTCGAGGTAGCCGGTCTTTGTGTCGGGGCTCAGAACAGCCCCACGGTTTCGCCGTTCTCGTCTATGTCTATGCTTTCAGCAGCAGGGTGGGCGCTCAGGCCCGGCATCGTGCGCATGTCGCCGCAGATCGGGTAGATGAAGCCGGCACCCACGGATGCACGCACCTCCCTTACCGGCAGCGTCCAGTCCTTAGGGGCGCCCATGAGACTAGGGTTGGAGGAGATGGAGAGGTGTGTCTTTGCGATGCATACGGGCAGGTTCCCGAAGCCGTTCTTCTCGTAAGAATCTATCTGGGCTCCCGCCTGTATGTCGTACTCCACACCTTTTGCTCCGTATATCTTCGTGGCAACAGCTTCTACCTTTTCCCTGAGTGATGCTTCATCGGGGTAGAGGAACTCGAACTCGTTCGGTTCTTCTGCAGCCTCGGCGACGGCTTCGGCTAGCTCTAGTGCTCCGGCTCCACCCTCGGTGAAGTGGTTGCAGACCGCGACTCTTGCGCCCATCTCCTCGGCTATGTCTCTGATGGCTTCGTGTTCGGAGTCGTGGTCGGTAGGGAAGGCGTTTATTGCTACTACCGGAGAGACGCCGTGAACCCTTATGTTCTCGATCTGCTTGCGCAGGTTGTCAGCCCCAGCATAGACATCATCTGGGTTCTCTTTTAGTAGTTCGTCGGGCAGAGGTTGTCCGGCCTTTACCTTGTGACGCCCGGAGTGGACTTTTAGTGCCCGGACGGTCGCTACCAGCACCGCGGCGTCGGGTTTCAGTCCGGAGTTACGGCATTTGATGTTGAAGAAGCGCTCGGCGCCCATGTCCGCCCCGAAGCCGGCTTCGGTTATGAGGAAGTCTACGCCCCGGATGCCGATGCGGTCGGCTACGATAGATGAGTTGCCGTGGGCGATGTTGCCGAATGGTCCGGCGTGTACAAGGACCGGAGTACCTTCTAAAGTCTGCATCAGGTTCGGCTTTATGGCTTCTTTCAGGATCACCGTCATCGCGCCGGCCGCTTTGAGGTCTTCTGCTGTGATGGGCTCGCCTTTGATGGAGGAGCCGATGACTATACGGCCCAAGCGTTCCCGGAGATCCTGTAGGGAGTTAGCCAGTGCCAGCACCGCCATGACCTCTGAGGCAGCGGTGATGTCGAAGCCAGCTTCGCGGGGTACACCGTCTACTCTGGGACCTAGTCCCGTGATGATGTGCCTTAGAGACCTATCGTTTACGTCCATTACTCTGCGCCAGGTGATGGAGTGGCGGTCTACGTCGAAGAAGTCGTCGTGTTGGTGGATGTGGTTGTCGATCATGGCCGATAGCAAGTTATGGGCCGCTGTTACAGCGTGCATGTCTCCTGTGAGGTGCAGGTTCAGCATCTCCATCGGGACTACCTGGCTGTAGCCGCCACCTGCAGCGCCGCCTTTGATGCCGAAGGTCGGTCCCATCGAGGG
>JBARZO010000382.1:0-2946 GCA_049650165.1 Rubrobacteraceae bacterium | reverse complement strand
GCTAGTAGCAGAGTGACCAGGGCGAGAGCCAGAAACCGTACGGTGCTGATGGAGAACTTTCCCAAACCAGGGATATTCTATAACAATGGAGAGCTTATACTCGTCTCGACGAAACGCCTAACTTCCTCGCGCGCAGCAGCACGGTGTCGATCATGCCCGGAGTAAGAACACCGGTGAAGGTGTTCTGCTGAGAGACGTGATAGCAGCCAAGCAGTGTTGTATATCCGGTCTCATACTCGACGCCGTGCCCGAATTTTGGCTTCGGCTTCACTTCGTAGAGCCGCAGGGCGGCGTCCCAGGCGAAGGCCCCGAGACAGAGAATCACTTTTGCATTGGGTAGTAGCTCTAACTCGCTGGCGGCATAAGGGAGGCAATTGTCGCGTTCGGCGGGAGTTGGTTTGTTCTGCGGCGGGGCGCACCGGACCGCAGCAGAGATCCAGAGCCCGTCCAGGCGCAGGCCATCGTCCCGGTTTACTGAGACGGGCTGGTTTGCGAAGCCAGTCCGGTAGAGCGCGGCGAAGAGGAAGTCGCCCGAACGGTCGCCGGTGAAGAAGCGCCCGGTCCGGTTCGCGCCGTGGGCGGCGGGGGCCAGCCCGAGCAGGACAACGTCCGCCTCCGGGTCTCCGAAACCTGGAACGGGCTTTCCCCAGTAGGTTTCGTCCGCAAAAGCAGCCCGTTTTTCGTGGGCGACTTTCTCGCGCCATTCAACGAGACGTGGGCAGCGGCAGCAGGAGGTTATCTCCTGCTCTAAGGCGGCGAGTTGTTCCTGTTTAGGCGCCGTAGCGGTTTAGTTTGAGGGCGTTACCCATGAGGAAGCCCATGATCTCCTCGGCCGGGAAGACTCCCAGCGAGCCGCCCGCGCAACTCCGCTCCCCGAAGGTATCCGCCGTCGGGAGCGTGTACTCGGAGCGGAGCAAGAAAGGCACCCCGTGCCAGGAATGGCTTAGCATCTTGGCCGGTGTCGCGTGGTCGCCGGTAACGGCCAGCACGTCGGGGCCGAGCTCCAGAATATCCGGCAGCAGACCGTCTACCTCTTCTATGACTTTCGCTTTGCGGTCGAAGTCTCCGTCTTCGCCGGCGGCGTCGGTCGGCTTTACGTGGATAAAGAAGAAGTCGTAGTCGTCCCAGTTCTCCTTGAGGGTTTCGAACTCTCCGGCGATGCCTTCGCCTTCCTGGAGCAGTTCCATCCCGGCCAGGCGTGCCAGGCCCTTGTACATCGGGTACGCGGCGATGGCCGCCGCGCGCAGGCTGTACGCTTCGTCGAAGGACGGCAAGTTCGGGTGCATCCCGAAGCCGCGCAGGAGGACGGTGTTGGCCGGCTCTTTACCTTTGAGGATCTCATCTACCTTTTCGACGAATTTGTTGGCGAGGTCGGCGCTGCTCTTCGCTTCGGAGGTGTCGTCCTGCGCCTCTACCGGGAGCGGCTCCATACCGGTGCGTTGGGGGTCCGAGTCGTTCAGGGCGTCCGAGAAGTCTCCGCCCCGGAAGATCGCGACGGCCCGGTGCTCCTTTTCGTGCAGTAGTTCTACGTCCACGCCGTCGAGGTCCAGTTTCTCGTTGATCTCATCTACTAGCTTCGAGGCTTCGTCGGTCGGGATGCGGCCGGCCCGACGGTCGGAGATTTTGCCCGACTCGTCCTTGGTGGCGAAGTTGATGCGGGCTGCAAGATCGCTCTGTTCCAGTTCGAACCCGACGCCCAGCGCGCTCAAGACACCGCGCCCGACCGGAAAATCTATGGGGTTGTAGCCGAAGAGCCCCAGGTGTCCGGGGCCGCTACCGGGGGTTACGCCCGCCGCGACCGGGATCGAGAGCCCCAGGTCTGAGCCGGCGGCTATTGAGTCCAGGTTCGGGCTGTTCGCCGCCTCTAGCTCGGTCTTTCCTTCTTCGTTCGGTAGGCCGCCGAGCCCATCAAGGACTAGCAGCACTATCTTCGAGTCGGTCGGGATCGACAGTTCGCGCATTAGTTCCAGGTTCAAAGCGTATCCTCCTCGTTCGCGGTCCCGGCAGTCTACCAAAGTACCCTTGTATAATCCCCGTCAAATGACGAGGGAACTTCGAGGGAGTGAGATGAAGATAGAGACTATAGACCTGAACTTCATGGGTACCGAGCAGGTGATAGCGGCGTTCCTGCTGATCGGGGACGACTCCGCCGCGCTCGTGGAGACCGGCCCGACGACTTGCCTGGACCCTTTGATGGGCGGGCTGAAACAGCACGGTGTTTCGCCGGAGGATGTGAGCCAGGTCTTCTTGACGCACGTTCACCTGGACCACTCCGGGGCTTCGGGCAACCTGACGGAGCTTCTCCCCAATGCCACGTTCTACGTACACGAGGTCGGCTACCCGCACCTGGTAGACCCCTCGAAACTTCTCAAGAGCGCGACCCGCATATACGGCGACCGGATGGAAGAACTATGGGGCGAGGTGCTGCCCGTCTCTGAAGGCCGCCTCGTGTCCCTGGAAGGCGGCGAGGAGATAGAGATCAATGGCGGGACCCTCACCGCCCATTACACGCCGGGCCACGCTTACCACCACCTCGCCTATCTCGAAACGAAATCCGGGATGCTCTTCGCCGGGGACGTGGCCGGCGTCCGACTGCCGGGACAGTCATACGTGCGGCCTCCGACGCCGCCGCCGGAGATAGACGTCGAAGCCTGGATGCAGAGCATACAGAACGTGCGTCAGATAGAACCGCAGGTTATCTGTCCTACCCACTACGGAAGCTACGAAGACGTAGACCGGCACATGGGAGAGCTGGAGCAACGCCTCCAGGACTGGTTGCTCTTCGTCGAGGGGCAAATGGACAAAGGTGAGGAACGAGAGCAGATCGCCTACGAGCTAAAAGCCAAAGGCGACGCCGAGATGCTCGCCGAAGGCGCGAGCCCCGAAGAGACCGAGCACTACGATCTCGCCGGCAACTACGAGATGCTCGTAGACGGGCTCATGCGC
>JBARZO010000381.1:0-3732 GCA_049650165.1 Rubrobacteraceae bacterium | reverse complement strand
GCATCCCCGGAGTAAACCCACTTCCAGGCATCTACTCCCCCATCTCAGTCGTGCGGATGGCCGTTGACGACGCTTACGGGGCCGAAGAGCATCGCGAAGGCGAGGGATTGGATGAGATCGCCTACCGGACCGAGCAGATCAGCCGCCGCACCTGTCGGGGCGTCGCAGAATTCGCTTTCATCCACGCCCGTAAGATGAAGGCAAAGGTCTTCGGCGGACCCAAGTGGACCGTCTCCCCCGTCTACGAGGGAATGCTCAAGGAGGAGATGGACCGGGCCGCCGAGAACAACGGCGACATCCACTACGAACCGCAGCTAATAGACGCGACCTACGCCCTGCTCCTATCAACCTCCGGTGAGCCCCTCGTCATTCCGAGCCTCAACCGTGATGGAGATTGTCTCTCGGACATGGTGATGCAGATGTTCGGCTCGATCGCTGGGGCGGAATCCTTACTCATCGCCCTGGACGAAGACGAGAACCCGGAGACCATCATGGCCGAAGCCCCGCACGGCACGGCCCCATCGCTCGAAGGCAAAGACATAGCCAACCCAATGGCGATGATCCTGGCCGGAGCCGGCCTCCTCGGCTTCATGCACGACGAGCAAGCCACCCAAGTCTCTCGCGCCATCTACGAAGCGACCTTCGAGACCGTCCTGGACGGAACCCGAACCGCTGACATGGGCGGCTCGGCCAGCACCACCGAGTTCACCGACGAGATCATCCGTCACATCAAAAACAAGCTCGAAGTCTGGAGTGCGCTGGCTTAAAGGTCGGTCAGCCATTCAGTCGGTCAGCATTTCAGTTGAGGCTACACCCCGAAGCGGCTGAGGGTGTTCTGGACGGAGCCCAGATAGCCGCCGCCGAAGAAGTAGACGTGGACCAGCAGCGGGTAGAGGTTGTAGACGTCGCGGCGGGTCTCGAAGCCGTCCCGGATTCCCCGGATCTCGCGGTACCGATCCAGGAAGTCCCGGCCGAAGGAGTTGAAGAGGCTTATAAAAGCCAGCTCCATCTCGCGGTCGGCGTGGTAGATGGCGGGGTCGATAAAGGCGGAGATGCTGTCTCCGTTCGCCAAGACGTTGGCGCTCCACACGTCGCCGTGGATTAGAGACGGTCGATCCGGCTCGTCAATAAGCTCGTCAAGCTTCCCAGCAAGACGGTCGATCCGTTTCCGGTCCGCCGCCGGCAGTCGCCCCGACTCGTGCGCCACGTCCGCCAGGTACAACAACCGGTGCTCGCGGAAAAACTCTACCCAACTTTCGTTCCAGGGGTTCGGCTGGTCGAGGCTGCCGATGAGGGTGTTACGCTCGTGGCCGTAGGCACCGACGGTAACATCGTGAAGCGAGGCCAGAAGCTCTGCGGCATGATGTTCGGACCCCTTCGAGAACCGGCTACTCCCCTCTATAAACTCCATCAGCAGCAGCGTCTCCGACCCGTGATAGACCTCCGGCACCGGCAGACCGCTGTTCTCCCGCAGGTAGCGGAGCATGTACGCCTCGCGCTCCAGATGGGACTCGGCCTCCCGGTCCACCTTGGCGACGAGCGTGGAGCCGTCTTCCAGTTCGGCTTTGTACACCTCGCCGATGCAACCGCGGCCCAGTGGTCGGGCGGAGCACAGCCGTTCACCCAGCGAAACCTCTATGCCTTCGGAGATCAACTTCTCAGACATGCTCGCCAAGATGCTTCTCGCGAACATCTTCGAGCAGACCCTGGGCGGCTTCTTCTACGAGGTCCAGAACGTGCTCGAAACCATCCGGCCCTCCGTAGTACGGGTCCGGCACCTCTTCTTGCGGCAATTTCGGCGCGTAGTCCAGAAAAAGCCGCACTTCAGCCTCGGATTGGTGGCACAGCGGGGACACCGACTCGTAGTTGTCCCGGTCCATGGCGATCACGTAGTCGAACTTCCTGCAATCTTCCGGCGTAATGCGCCGCGCCCTCTGTCCGCTCAGGTCTAGCCCCCGCTTACCCGCGCTCTCCCGGGCTCTCTCATCCGGTGGATGCCCAATGTGCCACGCCCCGGTTCCGGCAGAATCCACGAACACTTCGTCTTCGAGCCCATTACGCCTCAGCAGGTCCTCGAAAACTCCCTGGGCGATCGGGGATCGGCAGATATTTCCCAGGCACACAAACAGAACGCTTGCCAAAACACCTCCAGGTCAGTAGATCACGAACCCGGAGTATAACGGGCTCCGGTTAAGGTATCCTTACTGCAGGGAGAACACAGAACACAAAGGAGCAACAATGGCTGAAACAATAGGGATCATAGTCCTCATCATCACAACGGTAATACCCTTCGCCCTGATCATCTTCGGCATGTCCGGTAGAGAGTAGAAAGTTGCCTTATCGTTCCCACTCGGACACTCCTCAATCACGCAGACGATGGACACCTACTCGCACCTTATCGCAGGCATGGGCGGCGACGCCGTAGAGGGACTAGATGAGGCTTTCGGTTAGGATGTAGCCGTTACTCGTCTGAGCTTTCTGAGGTTTCGTTCGAGTAGAAGTACATAGAATCCATCAAGCGACGTGCGATGTAGCGCGCTCTTGCACGGCGGGTTCCAGCCCTTTCTTCCCCCTCAAGCCTCTCAGTGATTATGTCAATGTGTCCCGGCCCGAACAAGTCTTCACTGTGTAGAAAAGCGTGGCCTATCTTGTTGCGATCCCCCTCAAGGCTCTTGAGAGCCGTCCATAGAGACTCGCCCATCTGCTCCGCTGGGAACGTGCCGGAAGCCTCGTTGCCTTCTACAACTTCTTCGTCCGAGAGTACGCTGCTACGAGGTACATCCTCTGGCAGTTTGCCTTCCTGCTCTATGATTGCTCTTCGTCGCAACTCGATGATGCCCTCCGCTAGACGGAAGAAACACAGAAAACCGTAGTCCATACTTGATGAGTTCGTACCCTCCCTGTAGAGTCGCGTGAAGAATTCGTAGTGGGCTAATTCCCCGTAGCTAATGCCCTCTCCTATAAACTCTTCGGGATCGAACAGCTTCTCGTGGAAGTCTTCTTCCTTCATACCGCCGAGGGTCACTGTAGTCAACTCCGCTACGTTTATCTGCAAAATTTCGACAGGAACATCGTATCTGTAGGAAAGGTCGCACAACAATGGATTGAGGAGACGATACGCTTTGCGCCGGGCGTCGTCTACATTTTCGGCTCTGAGCATAGCGCGGATTTGGCCCAACCTGCCTTGCTGATTTGCTACTAGCTCGAAAAAAGTCTTCTCGTCTTCTCCACCACTGTATAGGATGAACGGCACCTTCACTTCGTCTCCGTCTCGCGGCTGTTCAGGCAAAATTAAGTGTGAGTCGCCTTCCATCATGTTAGCGTCGCTCACAAAGAAGTAGGGAATATTGGGCGCACCCCGACGAGTGAGGATTGCAGCGACTTGGTAGGCACCTTCGTGCCCGGCTGGGTCGATCATACCTCCACCATACTCATGGTCGTCCGGGTATCCCAAGGTCACAGCAAAACCCCGTGTTCCAGGAAATATCTGGTCGTCAAGACTACGATACTCCTCCGGCTCCCCCGGTTGATCCTCTCTTTTGCGAGAGCTGGCAACACGGTCGATGTCCTCTTGAGTTAAGATGCCCCAGTCCGCAGCTCGCCGTCTTACCTTCTCGTAAGGCTCTAGGGAATCTGCTGGGATCACGGGTCCAGTCGGACTTTCCAAGGGAGGTATCGAACCTCCTAGCCAATAAGCTGGGGGAACAGCATTACGGCTCGCAAGTGCTGCAT
>JBARZO010000380.1:0-2813 GCA_049650165.1 Rubrobacteraceae bacterium | reverse complement strand
AACTAGCACTCATAATGCCTCCTCTACCCCCTGGTAGATGTGAGCGGCGCTCAGACGGCCTTCGTCGTCGCGGTCTATCCAGATAGTCGAGGCTGAGACGTCCTCGCGGCCGTCGCGGGCCTCCGTGCGGACAACCGTTTCGTGGACAAAGTTACGGTCGGTCCCGTAGATGTTCGCCTCGTCGTGAGCGAGGCCTGCCAGAGCTTCCCACGAGGCTGCCAGGCCGTTGCGCACGGACTCCCGTCCGCGCATGGTCACCTCGCCGTTAATGGCGAGCTCGACGTCGTCGGTCATGCGGGCACTGTAAGCGCCCGCATCCAGGGTCTCAATCACCGCCAGGAGATCTCGGAACCAGGCAGTTCCCTCCTCGCTCAACTGGTTGATGCGGATGTTCTCGAAAGTTGCCACGATACGCTACCTTTCTCTTCTCACGTTAAGAGACCTCAATGACGACTTTGCCAAAGATCTCCCTAGAGACCTGTGCCCGGAAGGCTTCCGGCGAGTCGTCAAGGGACACGCGGCGATCTATTACAGGATGAATGTCGTAATACTCGATCGCTGCAACCAGATCACGGTGCATCCGCGCGCTACCGACGGCAACCCCGCGCAAGATACCGTTCTTGAACATAAGGGACATCGCGTCTACCGGATCTCCAACCATCTCGAAAAGCCCAACCAGGGCCACCTCGCCGCCGCTGCCGAGAGCGCCGATAGATTGATTCAAGGTTCCCACGCCCACGGTGTCCACCGCCTTCTGCACACCTCCGGTGGACTCGAAAACCTCCTGGCCCCATTCCGGAGTCGTGGTGCTGTTGACGACCGTGGCGACGCCCATCTCCTTGAGACGCTCGCCTTTGGCGTCCTGACGTACCACAGCAGATACCTCAGCACCGAATGCCTGAGCCAACTGTAAAGAGAACAGCGATACCCCACCACTACCGATGATCATTGCTTTCTGTCCCGCCGTGACGGGATGATCGGCGGCGACCGCGTGCCAGGCCGTCACACCCGCCACAGGCAACGTCGCCGCCTCGGCGAAGTCGAGATTGCTTGGGGCGCGGGTCAACCGCGTCCCGGCCAGCACGACATACTCGGCCAGCACGCCGTCCTCATCTAGGGCTCCGAGCCCTAGACCCGTGCCTTCGGCTGGGGGAGGTCCGTCTTCCCATCCTTTGAAATGTAGGTTGGTGACCCGGTCGCCTACCTCCCAAGCATCAACTCCCTCACCTAGGGCGTCGACCTCGCCAGCCACGTCCGAGAGCGGCGTTAGGTCTTGTCCCGGCAAACGTCCAAAATCTCCAGGACCCAAGACGAGCTGGTCCCGGTAGTTGACCGAAACCGCCCGGACTCTGACACGCACCTCACCCGGACCAGGTTCCGGCATAGGAACCTCCTCCATCACAAGCATCGCCGCATCCGTCACGTCTGCCTTCATCATCCATCGCTTCATACTGCCTCCTAAAGTAAGTAACTGGATAGTTCGCAAAGCTTATATCTCGCTATCTCATTTGTCAATAACCGGTTAGTTACATGGTATACTGTTGCCATGGTTCGTGACTCTGCTGCCACTTGCGCCCGGATATTGGATGCGGCGATCGATGAATTTGCCGCTTACGGGCTTGCTGGGGCGCGTATCGACCGCATCGCCGAGACGGCTGGGGCCAATAAGCGTTCTATCTACGTTTACTACGAGAGTAAGGAGGGGCTGTTCACTGCGGCACTGCATCGGGTGATCTCGGACCTCGTCGAGGTGGTTCCGCTGACCGAGGAGGATCTGCCCGGCTACGTGGGTAGGATGTTCGACTACCTGCTGGATCGTCCCGAGGCGCTCAGGATGAGTCTGTGGCGTCAGCTAGAGCGACCCGAACTTGGTCCGGATGCTGCTGAAGTCTACGCCGAGAAGGTAGAGGCGATGTCTCGTGGGCGTAGCGGCCTCACGTCGAGCGGGCTGCCCCCGACGGACCTGTTGGTGCTGGTGCAGGGGCTGGCTGCTAGTTGGTTCATTAGCCCGAAAGACCTGCTCGCCGCCGATGGCGCGGACCCAAACTCACCTGAACGCCTCACCATCCACCGCGACGCAATCGTCGAAGCAGCTCGGAGATTATCCGGACAGTCTCTGGATAACGATAGTCTGCCGTGACCTTCCCGGCGACCAATGACCGAGACCAAAATTCGATTCGCTGTCTCCACCGACCCAACGCCTAAGTACCGAAAGGTGGCCTAAATGGGGTATGACCAAGATACGTGTAGAATCCGGTCACTAGGCTACTTTCCCCTGTAAAGGCAGGATTTTCTGCCGGTAAGTGCCTAGCTCTACAAATTTCAACTAACTACTGTTAGCAGCAATTCAAGGAGATCCGGAAGGCGCTCGTAGTCTGCAAGGGTCGCTGGTTTTCGGCCGGCGTACCCGAAGACCGGGTAGAGGATATGAGTGAGGAGTTGAGACAGCATCTGCGGGGTTCTCTGGAGGACGGCCAACCTGAATCGAGCCGCCTCAGTATCTGAAATTAACCCGGCGCTACACCGCTCACCTTCTGGATCCAGTCCGCATGGTCACTCGTCGGGATGCCGTAAGCGTAATTGGGTGTGCTACTAGCCATATCTTCCTGCGTTGGCCCCCCACGCGTGACCGCATAGACCACCAAGCCGTTGGCATACCACCCGGAACCAGAATCACCAGGTGTTACATTTCCATTACCATCGGCGGCATAGGCTTCAAGCCTGCCTAAATGTACAGAATCTGGATCTAGGATCTTCACGGTAATTTCTTGCAAAACTGTAGGATAATTTGGACTCTCCCCCCTACCCGTGAG
>JBARZO010000379.1:0-3995 GCA_049650165.1 Rubrobacteraceae bacterium | reverse complement strand
TTATGAGCCTTCCGACTGTTTCTCTCTCTACCTGGAGCGACCGGCCGACTTGTATCGCGCCGCCGGAACCGTCTTCCATCGGTACGCTCGCTACTATGACGCCGCCGTTTGGTCCATCGTTTGTGGTGATTACCGGCTCCCCGGATTCGGTGGCGTTTCGGGCTCCATCCTTTAGGGGCAGGCCGATCTCCTGGGCCGTGGTGTCGCGTTGTAGGAGATTTCCTTCGGAGTCGAGGTGCGACCAGGCGTATTCGTCGGAGTCGTTCATGGCTTGGGTGTCTATTTCGCCCTGCGAAACCCTATCCGCCAGAGCCCGCGCCTCAATAGTTAGCACGTCGTCGTCCCGGTGGATCGTCGCCTCCCGGAAGACCGCCACGACCACGACGCTGAAGATGACGAGTATGAGCGCCAGAATCCCCACGTAGCCAAGGGTGAGCCGTCGCCGGATACGGTCGAAGATCACCTTACGGACTCCGGCTCGAAGGCGTAGCCGACTCCGCGCACGGTGCGGATGCAGGAAGTTTCACCGCGCCGGTCGAGCTTTTTGCGCAGGTACGAGATGTACATCTCGATGGCGTTGGTCTGAACCTCGCCGGAGAAGCCCCAGACGGTGTCGAGCAGCACCGACCGCGTAAAGACCTGGCCGGGCCGCCGCATGAGAGTGTGGAGCAGGGCGAATTCTTTCGCGGTCAACTCGACGGTCTCATCTCCCCGGCTTACCACGTGGCGTACGGGATCGAGGGTGAGGTTCCCGACTTTTATGGAAGGGTCGGACATTCCGGATGCTTCGTCCGGGTTTGGGCGGCGGGTGAGCGCCCGGACGCGGGCCAGGAGTTCTTCAAGGGCGAAAGGTTTTGGAAGGTAGTCGTCGGCGCCGGAGTCGAGGCCTTCTACGCGGTCTTCGATCTGGGTCCGGGCGGTTAGCATCAGGACCGGGGTCGCAACACCCGCCGCCCGGAGTCCGCGCAGGATCTGAACTCCGCTCCGATCGGGGAGCATCCAGTCCAGGATCAAGAGTTCAAAAGAATCGTCCGTCGCCCGTGCAAACCCCGAACCACCGTCGTTGGCAGTTTCGGGCGCGTAACCCTCCTCACGAAGGACCCGCTCCAGCATCCGGGCCATCCACGGTTCGTCCTCTACTATGAGTATTCGCTTCATAACGCCCTAAATATACCGCCGCGACCGGTCCACCGGGGCTTCCTGTGAAGATTCTTATCTCCGCTTGGGCCGTCTCACAGACAACAACGGAATACTTTCATTCGACGGCTACAGAAGGAGTTTATGGACGGGATCCGGCAAAGGCACAAGAGTAGTAACCCGCAAAAAGAGATAGGAGACCGCAAATGAAGAAGTGGATGATGACAGGAGTATTGACCGCCGTAGCGGTGGCGACGATGGCGTGCGGCACGGTGTCGAACGCCGCCCAGGAGGGCTCGACCGCGCAGGCCACGTCCGGCGAGACGAAGAAAGAGAAGACCAAAAAGGATTCATCCGGGCAGGAAGTAGTACGCATTCTGCCGGACGACCTGGAGTGGCAGGACAACCCCGAGATCGACGGCATCGAGAACGCGGCGGGCATCGGGAATCTGGAAGAAAAAGGACTCTACGCCGGATTCGGTAGGATGTCCGAGGGTGCGGTCTTCCCGGCTCACAGCCACACGGACGACCGTCTCACTACCGTGATCTCCGGGACAATGTACTACGGGGTCGGGGAAGAGTTCGACGAGGACAACATGACGGCCTATCCGGCGGGCTCCGTCATCTTTACACCGGCTGGAACACCCCACGTCATGTGGGTGCAAGAAGGACAGGCGGTAATACAAGAATCGGGCGACGGGCCGAGCAGCGCGGAGTTTGTAGAGTAGTAGCCTTCCAGGTTCGGGAATAAGAAGCCAAGTTATCAGGTAGCGTCGCACCCCGGCGCTACCTCTCTTTCGCCTATCGGTTTGAAACTGTGAAGATTCTTATGATTTATCCAGGTGGATCACAGTTTCCGAGGTCAGACTACGAAGTACGGGCGTGTGAAATCCTCAAATGAAGGAGATTCGGATTTTATGAAGACGAAACTGCTCACGATACCGCTGTTCTTTCTAGCGTTTGTCCTGGCACTACTACTCGCCGCGTGCGGCACTGCGAACGAAGGCGGAAGCTCCTCCGTAGAAGCCAACTCAGGCACTGTCGTCGCCACGGACGAGGCGCAGGGAACCACGAAAGAAACATCCTCCGGTGAAACGGCTTCGGTCCCCAAACAGTTCGAGCTTCCCGGACAAAACATCTTTCCCGAAGGCATAGCGTACGACGAGGCGACGGGAGACTTCTTCGTCTCGGCCACCTCGGACGGCACGATCTACCGGGGCAACGTCGAAGAGGGTGCGGAGACCGAAGTCTTTCTCGAAGGCGGGCAGGACGACCGGACGAGCGCCGTCGGCATGACGGTGGATGACGAGGGACGACTCTTTATCGCGGGCCGCGATACCGGCAGAGTCTTCGCCTACGATACCGAGGACGGTCAATTCATACAGAGTTTCGAGAATGATCGCCAAAACTCTCTCATAAACGACGCGGTATCCACTCCCGATGGGGACGTGTATTTCACTGATTCGTTCGCCCCGGTTTTGTATCGGGTGTCGGATGAAGGTGGTGAGCTCGCGTTCGAAGAGTACATAGACTTCGAGGGCACACCGGTCGAGTATCGGGATGGATTCAACCTAAATGGGATCGTGGCGACCGGGGATGGACGGTTCCTGATCACGGTCCAGTACAACACCGGCGACCTCTTCCGTATAGACATCGAGAGCCGGGAGATCACTCAGATAGAGTTGTCAGGCACCTCCCTCTCAACCGGCGACGGCCTCGTGCTCGACGAACAAACTCTCTATGTGGTGCGAAACGAGCCGGGCGACGTAGTCCCGGTAGAACTCTCCGAAGATTTCACGAGCGGCGAAGCCGGAGAAGGTTTCGGCGGTGATTCGTTCCAGTACCCGACGACCGCTGCCAAATACGGAGACCGCTTACTCGTCGTGAACTCCCGGTTCGGCGGAGATCCGAACCAGCCGTTCATCGTGTCGAGCGTACCCATACCTGAATAGAAAGACTTCCGGGCACACACTTTGCAGTTGGCCCGGACGCCTCCTATACTGCACTATTGGGAACAGGAGGTTTGTCGCTGTCAGGACGACTACAACAGAGATTCCACTATATCGTATCGGTATGCTACCGGCGGCCAAATTTCGGCTGTTATCCGCACAACATCTTGTTCCTTGAGGACAAAGCTATTTTCGATGGTCTAAGGCATGATGTCAGGCTTGGGAAGCTTCTGGCTTCTCGTGCCTAGAAAGGAGCCAGGGTTTTGAGCAGGCTACTATTTACCGGCGGGAGGGTCGTTACCGCCGCCGGCAGCTACGAAGCGGATGTGCTGGTCGAGGACGAGAAGATCGTCGCAGTCGGCACCGAGTTGGAGGCGAACGGCGCGGAGGAGGTGGACGTTTCCGGCAAGCTCGTGATGCCGGGCTTTATAGATGCGCACACGCACATGGACATGCCGTTCGGGGGGACGATGACCGCCGACGACTGGGCCACCGGCACCGAGGCCGCAGCGGCGGGTGGTACCACCATGATCATTGACTTCGCCCTCCAGGAGGTCGGCGGAACGCTCGCCGGAGCCTTCGACGCCTGGACCGAGAAGGCCCGCGACAAGGCGGTCATCGACTACAGCTTCCACGTCGCGATCACCGACCTGCGCGACGACATAAAGACCGAGCTGCCGAGCCTCGCGGAGAAGGGCGTCGCCTCGGTCAAGATCTTCATGGCCTACAAAGGCACCCCGCTCTACAGCGAGGACGAAGACCTCTTCGAGACGCTGCAGCTATCGAAAGAAGCCGGCGTGCTGGTCATGGTCCACGCCGAGAACGGCGACGCCATCGCCAAGCTCCAGCAACAAGCGCTCGCGAGGGGCGACGTCGAGCCCCGCTTCCACGCCCTGACCCGGCCGGAAG
>JBARZO010000378.1:0-9174 GCA_049650165.1 Rubrobacteraceae bacterium | reverse complement strand
TTTCTTACCGGCATAACCGAACCGCTCGAGTTCGCCTTTATCTTCGTGGCCCCGTTGCTCTTTATCGTACATGCGGTTCTTACTGGAACTGCTCTTGCGATTACGACCTTACTTGGGATACAGATAGGATTTGGTTTCTCGGCCGGCTTTATCGACTACGCATTGAACTTTACCAAGGGCAATACCGACCAGCCGCTGCTGTTGCTTGGTGTCGGTCTCGTCTACGGCGTCATTTACTATTTCGTGTTCAGCTTCTTTATTACACGCTTCAATCTGGCGACCCCTGGGCGGGAAGCAGCTGGTGAAGAGGCGAGCGCTGGCGATTGGATACTCCCTGAAAGCCAACGTAAAGCGCAATCCGAGGAGAAAGCCCAGGAAGAGGCCGAGGAAGCTGGGGAGAAAGACCTGGGTGAAGACGACCGAGATCCAGACGACGTGCTGGCGGAGAATGTTCTGGAGGCGCTCGGCGGAGAGCAGAACGTGAACAGCGTGGAGGGTTGCATAACGCGGCTAAGGCTCCACGTTGAAGATTCGAGCGAGATTAAGGATGATCGGCTGAAGGAACTCGGAGCTTCTGGCGTCGTGAAGCGCGGCGGCATTGCCCAAGTAGTGTTGGGCACGCAGTCTGACCGCATAGCCGAACGAATAAACCGCATTTTGAAAGGAGAGAACTAATGGAGATACTCGCGCCTATAACGGGCGAAGTAGTGCCGATCTCGGAGGTTCCCGATGAGGTGTTCGCCGAAGGAATGGCGGGGGAGGGTGGGGCTATCGTGCCATCCGAAAGCGGCGAAGCCGTAGCACCTGTCAGTGGGTCCTTGGTGAAACTGTTTGAGGGTGGACACGCTTTCGGCATTACTACCGAGAGTGGCGTGGACGTGATAGTTCATCTCGGCTTGGACACTATTCAGATGAAGGATGGAGGCTTCGAAAAACTTGCCAGTGAAGGAGATCAAGTCGAAGCTGGTCAGCCGATCGTACGCTTTGATCTTGAGGCGATCAGAGAGGCTGGCTATGATCCCGTGAGCCCTATAGTGATCCCTAACTCTGATGAACACTCGGTCGAGAACCTAAACACAGGGAGTATCGAGGCTGGAAACCTGATGTTCGAAGTCGCCGATTGAAACGCATCCTGGACTACGGCTCCGCTGAGTTTCGCGGCATAGAACGAGAAGAGCTGCTAGAAACCATACTGCGCGCTGAAGGAAGAACCGTGCTTTGCGAAGTGTTCTGCCCGGCTTCTCCTCTGGTAGATGGGATCTCAAACGAGCAGTTGGTGGCAGCCTTTGGTGCGGACCTCGTGCTACTCAACATGTTTGCGGGTGACGGGCTCGCGAACTTGAAGTCGCATCTCGGTCGCCCCGTGGGGGTCAACGTTGAGCCATCAGACAAGGTGCCCGAATACCGACGGGCCAGCCGGGATAATTTGAGACGTATCCAAGAAGCCGACTTCGTAGTCGTTACGGCCAACCCCGATACGGAGGTGGGTACGGAGAAGGTTATCTCGGCTGTTGAACTGACCCGAGAGATGCTGCCCGGAGCTGCCGTTTTCGCCGGCAAAATGCACGGTAGTGGCGGGCGAGGATTAGTGGAATCTGCGGAGATAGCTCGTATGGCCCGCGTGGCAGACGTGGTACTCATCCCCGCCCCGGGTACGGTCCCCGGAAGCCGGGAATCGGTGGTTGCTGAGCTGGTCGATGCCGCACACGCTGAGGAGGCGCTTGCCGTGATGGCTGTCGGAACCTCACAAGAGGGCGCGGATGCGGACACAGTTAGTACCCTTGCCCTTGCCTCCAAACGGGTTGGTGGCGACATCCTGCATCTGGGCGACGCTGGGGTGTCGGGAATTACCGATCCGATGAACATCTTGGCTGCATCGGTCGCAATTCGGGGCCGCCGGCACACGTACCGACGAATGGCTATGAGATGATCGGTGTAGATCTGTGCAGCAACGGGGCCGAGCGCTCATAGACCTGCATATTGCCCCCGGAGCTACTTAGCGGCTCGCGTACTTAGTCCAGGGTTGTAACGTGAAGGCGCGAGCACTGTCAGTAACCTGCGGGCTTGAGTCCCGTATACGCTCCAGCCTGTTGAAAAGTATGCACTAATTGGCCGAGCCGCTGAATGTCAGGATCGGTAGACTGCTTCTTCAGCCGTTCACCTCGGGAGGTATTACCTACCATGATGGGCATCAAAGAGCGCAACTTTCGACCACTGCCCGACAATCTCTCCCTGGAGGCCCTGGTCCCGAGGGACAACTTCTACCGGCGCCTTCAGGAGAGGGTCGACCTCTCTTTCGTGCGCGAGTTGGTACTGCCTTTGTACGCCAAAGGCGGCAGGCACTCCATCGACCCAGTGGTCTTCTTCAAGCTGCAGCTCGTGCTCTTCTTCGAGAACTTGAGGAGCGAGCGGCAGCTCATGGAAGTGGTGGCAGCCCGTCTCTCTTTGAGGTGGTACCTGGGCTACGACCTCGACGAGCGCCTACCGGATCACTCCAGCCTCACCAAGATCAGGGAACGCTACGGTGTGCGGGTATTCCGCCGCTTCTTCGAGCGGATTGTCGAGGAGTGCGTCGAGGCCGGGCTGGTAAGGGGCGAGGAGTTGTTCATCGACTCGACCAAGATCGAAGCGAACGCCGCCGTTGACTCCCTGGCGCCGAGGTGGTTCGTCGAAACCCATCTCGACGACCTCTTCGACGGAGACTCAAGCGAAGACTCAGGTGAAGACGAGAAGACTAGCGCGGAGGACCCTTCGGACACGCAAGACGCGCGGGGGCCCGAGGACGAGGGATCCGCCCGCTACCTACCCACGGCAAAAGACGAGGATCTCCTTCGGAGAAACCGTGCAAGCGAAGACTGGATCTCCCGCGATGGTGCCCAGGATCGTTCCTTCGAGGGAACTTCCTGGCGCGAGCGGACCGCGGACACCCGGGCCTCGAGGACCGACCCCGACGCCACCCCGATGAGGTGGTCCGAAAACGCCCGCAAGCTCGGCTACCAAACCAGCTACGTCGTGGACGGCGGCAAGGCGCGCATCATCCTCTCCACGCTGGTTACCCCTGGGGAGGTCTCAGAGAACCGACCCATGCTCGACCTGCTCCTTCGCAGCGCCTTCCGGTGGAAGCTAAGGCCCCACCACGTCACCGCTGACGGCAAGTACGGGACAGCGGAGAACATAAAGGCCGTCGAGCACTCGGGTATCCGCGCCTACCTGGCGCTGCACGAGGCCGGAGGACGCGTGGGCTTCTTCCGCAAGAGCGAGTTCGCCTACGACGTCACAAAGGACCTCTACGTCTGCCCAGCCGGGCAAACCCTGAGGGCTCTGGGCGACGCACGGGATATACGCAGCCGAGGCAAGACCGTCACCTACCGGGCGAGGGCTTCGACCTGCGCCGAGTGCCCCCTTAAGCCGCAGTGCACGACCAACAAGAACGGCCGCTCCCTGAGACGCTCTCCCAAAGACGAATACATAGACCTCATTAGGGCCTACGAGCAGACCGAGCCCTACCGGAAAGCGCTGAGGAAACGTAAGGTGTGGGTAGAGCCCTTGTTCGCCGAAGGCAAGCTCTGGCACGGCATGCGCCGGTTCCGCACGAGGAGGCTAGAAAAGGTCAACACAGAAGCTCTGGTGACAGCCACCGGACAGAACATAAAGCGGCTACTCACTTTCGGAGGGAGAGGGCCGAAGAAGTTTGCACAGGCGTCGGCACTGCAAGCACCGGACCGCTCGTGGCCCGACCTTTCTCACCGCACGTCCAAGGATCATCGTCGAAAACGACCCATTGACTCACGCTTTTCAACAGGCTGGCTCGATAGAGGGACTGATCCCGATTGTCCCGGTAACCCATCCCGAAATATAGAGACTCTATCCCGAAACCCCGTCCCGATTGTTTGGTCCCAATATTTACCTGGGAGAAGGTTTTTGGGACAATGGGCTTATGAAGGTTGGCTACATCCGCACATCCAAGAAGGATCAGAACCCTGAACTGCAGAGGCGTGACCTCTTGGCGGCCGGTTGCGAGAAGATTTTCGAGGAGCAGATATCATCCCGGAAGGCGGATCGACCCGAGATGCGTGCGGCGCTAGAGTTCTGTCGGGAGGGCGATGAGCTGGTGGTGTGGAAGCTAGATCGGTTCGGTAGGTCTCTGCAGGAGCTGATCGAGCTGGTGGGTATCCTAAAGGAGCGGGGCGTGGAGTTCGTCTCTCTGCGCGAGAGCCTGGACACCACGACGCCGGGCGGGAAGCTAGTGTTCCACGTATTCGGGGCGGTGGCGGAGTTCGAGCGAGACCTAATTCTGGAGAGGACGATGGCAGGGCTTGAGGCGGCGAAGGCCAGGGGACGGCACGGAGGTCGGCCCCGGGCGCTGGGTGAGGGTAAGGCAAAGCTGGCGCGACGGCTCAAAGACGAAGGCGAGCATTCGGTGGAGGAGATCTGCTCGATGCTCGGGGTAGGACGTTCTACCCTATACAGGTACCTTGGCGGGAACGATGAGGATGGGAGTAAAAAGACGTGAGACTGGAATCCCTCCAAATCCTGAACTGCTTTGGGTTCGCAGACTCGGGGCAGATACGGCTCGGCAATCCTGGTGACCTAGTCTACTTCTTGGGTCGTAACAGCTCAGGCAAAACTTCTGTGTTGCGCTCGCTTTCTAGTCTAGAGTACGGTGTGACACCGCAGGAACACTCTAACTTCGAGAATTACGAGATGCCTGAAGGCGACTCCATGTTGCGAGCACGGTTCTCGTTGGGGCAACCTGACAGCGACACAGGGCTTTCATCAGAGCATATCGTCGACTCCATGGTGGCGCATTTCGGGAACGTACCCGTCACCTTACGAAAGGAAGATGACGGGTACGTTTCTGAGCCCAACAGCCACCCGGCTTCTCAGATTCCGCAGCTCCTGAATACTGTTGAGACAGTCTACTCCGAGCTCGTTGACGAGATATTGCAAGCAGGCAGTGTATGGGTGGACAAGCTTGGCGACGGTTCCTATCGGTTCCTTGGCTCGGAAGAAGATCCTGCACGGTACGAGACTCGACGAGAGTCGGTTCAAGAGGCTCTCGGTCCACTGGAGGCGGGTGCAAAGTTTCAGGTGAGTGGCAGCAACTCCCATCGCAACTCTCCTCCACTGAGCTTCAACCAGATCGAAGGACAGCTCTTCAAGCAGCTTCCTGAAATATTTCTCTTTACCGATAAGTTCTCTTTAGACGACAATCTGCCGCGGTCGATTCGCGCGGAGCACTTGAATGAACGTCAGAACGATCTAACTGAAGCCTTTATGGATCTACTCGACCAGAAAATCTTAGGATCATACTTGCAGGCAAGCGTACGGCGCCGATTGGAAGGCTTAAAAGGTAAACTGCAAGATAAGCTCGACAAGCTTTGCGACCGGATCAACGAAGATGCCTCTGATGGAGGGGCAGACGAGTTGGTGAGGATCTTTGTAGACCGGCAAGACGACATTCGAGTGATCCTGGATGTCGGCGGTAAGGAAACCTACTATGAGCATCTAAGCGACAATACGAAGTTTCTCGTTGCCTACCATATCTTTCAGGAGGACAGGGAGCGCAAGAACTCCTTAGGCTCCGTACTCCTGTTCGATGAGCCGAACAAGGGTTTCCATCCGTCCGCAGAAGGAAAGATGTTCAGGTTTCTGGAAACGTTGACAGAAAAGGACAACCAGGTGGTCATCACAACCCATTCGCAGTACATGATAGATCTCGATCGTTTATCAGCCGTGCGAATCATGGGGCGTGATGAAGCGGATGCTCTACGAGTATCCAACGACATATATAGACCCGCCTCTCCTGGAGGAGACATTCTGGCACTTCGACCGATCACCGAGGCTATCGGTCTACATTACGCTGAGCAACTCGTAGTAAGGGACAAAGTGGTCGTGACCGAAGGCTACACCGACATGCTATATCTGCGTGCCTTCAAAAGAATCATCGAACACGACGCTGACCTGAACGTTGCACCACTTAGGGGTGACTCTCAGGTGGGCCAATTTATACCTTTCTTGGTGTCCCAGGGCATCGCCTTCAAGATAGTGCTCGATTCAAATGCAGTGAAGCGGGACATCCAGCGCGACTACCCTATACCCAACGAACATTTCTTCACGGTGCCGGATCCCGCTGAAAGCGGCAAGCAGACGGGCACAGGAATAGAAGATCTGCTTACTAAGAAAGACTTCGCCCGTCTGCTCATAAGATATGGACTGAAGATTAACGAGAAGAAGCACGCCAACGTTTCGAACAGCACTTACACCAAGCAGGAGAAAGTTAAATCTGAGCTAGCAACCAAACTCTACGCGGACACTGAAATCGGAAGCTCGGACTTTGAACCAAAAAGTCTTGAAGTGTTTGAGCGGCTCCTAGATTTCTGTGCATCAGACGCCTGGTTCAGGGCATAAAACGAGCGTACCGTAACTTCGCTATGTTCCTTAGAGAAGCTCCTATACTGGTCAAGGGGACGAAAACGACCCCATTGGAGCTACGGTCTGGGTGAGAATTCGGTAGACTTCGCGGGCGATGTATCGCTTGAGGCATCTCATGATCTCGCGCTTGGATTTGCCCTCGGAGGTACGCTTCACTATGTATTCGCGGGTTCGTTCGTCTCGACTCATGCGCTCGGCCGCAACGACGTGCAAAGCTCTATTGGCGTCGCGGTTGCCCCGGCGGTTGAGACGGTACCTAACCACCTTACCGGAAGAGGCTGGGATCGGTGCCACCCCGCACATGTGGGCAAAAGCCGACTCGTTCCTCAGCCGCTTCGGATCCTCGCCCACGGCGACCAGGAGCGTTGCCGCCGTGTCGACCCCGATGCCATGTACCGCGACCAGCCCGGGGGCGGTCTCTGTCACCAGTCGCTTCAACTGCCCGTCGAGCTCGCGGATCTCGTCGGAAAGATCAAGGTGACGGCGGGCGATGGATCGGAGAGCGAATTTGGTGGCTGTCGCGACGTCGTCTGGGGCATCACCTGGGCGAAAACTCGCGGCCTTGCGGACCAGCTTAGCAGTAGAGAGTTTGCGCAACTCGGCCCTCAACACCTCCGGAGCGGTGATGAGCATCGCCTTGAGCTGGTTGGCGGCCTGGGCACGCGACTTTACGGCGGAGCGACGAGCTCCGCGCAGCACACGAATCATCTCAACTCGTCCCTCCGTACCTTTGGTTTCGACAACATCCGTGCCCGACAGCACGGCCCTTGCAGCGATCTCCGCGTCGATGGGATCAGACTTGCCCGAGCGATGTTGGTCTCGACGTTTCGGTCGGCCCACTTCGAGAACCTCAACGCCACTCTTGTTCAGGAAGCGGCTCAATCCCGCACCGAAAGAACCTGCCCCTTCGATACCGACTCGCTCCAGCTCTCCAATGCTTTCGGTCCATCTTAGAAACTTCACGTACCCGGCTTTCGTCGTTGGCACAGACAAGGCGCCCAGGTGACGGCCGAGATGGTCGAGAGCCACCGCTACGTGCTCATCGAGATGGGTGTCTACCCCCACAGTGACGAGCACAGTGGAGTCCTTTCCAGTAAGCAGCGTCATTTCGCCGTCATCCTCCCGTTCCGTGACCATAGCCTTGCGCTTACCGGATAGAGGCAACGGACGGTACTGCGATGAGACCTTTACGGCAGGCTCCTATAAGGTCACTGCCGCCCCTCCGGAGCGCGGCGAGATCCTATCTGGCCGACGGTTCGCTAAAAAGGCACCTATGGCCGTACAGAATTCGGGTCAGGCCAACCGGGAGAACCATCACCGCCTATATTCTCGCAGTACAGAATTCCCGCTTCGGTGTCTTCACCCGACAATGCGCAACAGACGAGGGTCCCGCCGAAGATCTTGTCTATACGGGGATGGGTTTGTCCGGTGGTTATCTAGCCCCAGTCAGGACGAGGTTTATCACGAGGGCCAGGATCGCCGTGTTGTAGAAGAACGCGAGTACTCCGTGGAAGAGCGCCACCCGCCGGGTCCGACGCTCGGTAACCTCCACATCGGAGACGGCGAAGCTGGTGCCGAGGGTAAAGGCAAAATAGGTGAAGTCTAGGGGATCGGGCTCCTCATCCCCGGGAAACTCGAAGCCGCCCGGTTTCTGTGCCTGGTAGTAGAGGTGAGTGTAGTACAGCGCGTAGGAGGTGTGGAGCAGCATCCAGGCCGTCACGACACCCACGACGCACAGGGGCACCCGGATCAACTCGTTGCCCAGTTCATCGTTGCTCGGGAGTAGCACCAGCGCGAAGCCGAGACCTAACAAGCTGAAGCTGATAATGGTGAGCAATCCTGCACCACCACTGAAGACTCGCTTGCCCTTCCACGCCTCCACAAAGCGCCTCCACTTCGAGTCGTCTTCCTGGGCGAGAGCCCAGTGCCGGGCATCCTCCGCCGAGGAACGATACATCGTGATCCAGGTCGAGACCAGATACAGAACGTAGAAGGTATCAAGATAAGTGAGGAAGCCGAGGAAGAAGTTTTCAATGCCACTTGCAATCAAGTAAGAGCAGCCGACGACGATGGCGAAGATTAAAGCTGTCCACCCCCGTACGGCGTCGCCCAACGGGGTCAGACGGAACGTGGAGCGGACTATTCTTACAGCGGCACCCGACAACGCGCTAGATTTGTCTGCTCGCTTCGCCACAGAGGTATGCTACCAGCCGACCGAGTAGGCCACGGGGTGATGTGTTGCGTGCCAAACAGGAATTTTTAGGAACCTCAGATCGGATTTTACCCTCAAAAGACCAAGCTGCCCCGTACCAAAAAGCGGCCATTGAACTCGACCGGCACCCCTTCGCCTTCCAAAATCTTTCCCGAACCGGTCCTCACCGCATGGACATGAAGATGAGGCTCGCTGGTGTTTCCGGAGTTTCCCACCTTACCTAGAACCGTTCCTTCTTCTACCTCTTCATCTTTCTCCACCACGACGCTGCCCCTCGTCATGTGTGCTAGGGCCACATCTACTGCCGGATCTGTATTCTGGCAGCGCACCACGATGTGGTTGCCCGCCGGGTTCTTGCGGTCTGTGCCGCTTCCCCTGTGGTCTGGTTGCCCATCCTTCGTTTCGATCACCTCGCCTGCGCACGGACTCACTATCTCCTCTTCGAAGGCCGAATACCGCTCCGGATTGGAGGGGTACACTCCGGAGGCGCGCGTTCCCACAAGGTTGAGCTTCACAATGTCCAGTGC
>JBARZO010000377.1:0-2339 GCA_049650165.1 Rubrobacteraceae bacterium | reverse complement strand
GATCAGGAGCGGCGTGAACACGAGCACCCCGAGCAACAGTTGGGCCGCGAAGCTGCGGCGCAACCGGAAGATCACGAATGAGATGCCGAGCGCGTAGGCGGCTATCATGGCCGGGTTCAGCAAGAGCGACGGGTGCATCATGTACGAGTCTTCCCCGATCACCAGGAGGCGTTTGGAGGCGGCCCAGTTCTCGATCAGGGACCGCGTTACGTCCGAGTCGGAGAGCCTTGAGAGCAGAGAACTTCCCGTAGCTATAAGGTACAGAAGTGGCGGTACCGCAATACTGGAGACGGCGGCGCCGAGACCGAGAACGGCTTTCCAGGAAGCTCTATCCCGGAAGTTTGGGATCAGGTGAAAAAATCCGAGTCCGGCAACGCTGATGCCCATCAGGATCAAACCTATAGGATGTATGATCACTAAAGACCAACAGAGAAAGAGGAACACGCCTAGGTAACGCAGCTTGCGCTCCCTGAGATAGAGAACAGCAACCCCCAGAGATATCGGCAGAAAGAGGAATCGCGTGACGTATTTGTCCTCAGTTACTCGCGCCACGAAGTCGTTGCCCGGGCTCAGGAAAGCCGTCGGGATGGTGGATTGGAGGTCTACCAGGAAGAACAGGGCCATCAGGGAGACCGCGAGGAGTGCCGGACCTTTCCCGAGCAGGATGTGGGCTAGGGCGTAGGCTGCTAGCAGGGAGATCACCACGAGCGTCGGGGCCAGGTAGTCGAGGACTAGATTGACTGGTGGGATGCCGGAGACTCGGGAGAGCAACGATTGCTCCATCAGCCAGCCGTTTATGCTGGTTCGAAAAGAGAGGTATGAGTCCGCCGCCTGGCCGCCGAGGATCGGGTTGTAGAGTGTCAGGTTGTCCGAGTTCGTGTAATCGCGGACGTAGGACAGGTAGATCCAACTGTCCCCGTTCGGCTCTTCTTCCATTACCGCAGAGACGTACGCTAGCATCCCGGCGAGCCCGACGAACGGAACCCAGAGCAAGTCGGATAACGTACCGGAAGGAGAATCTATTACTTCCGCGCCGGAGGACTCCCTCATGACGAGCCGGTAAATCGCGAAGCCGAGCGCGAGCGCCAGTATGATGCCGCAGACAAGGAGGTATTCGGTGAAGCTCCGTTGAAGCGCCAGGAACGGCACGGCCGCGATGCCGAAGAGACCGGTGCTGAGTGCGAACGCGGCGGGCAAGCGGCTGGCTCCCGGGAAGTCGGTGTTCAGGATGGTCTTGGAGACCAGGAGCCCGGGGATCAGGAACAATACGAGCGCCGCCAAAAAAAGCAATGCCGGAACCGGCGAGAGTAAACCCCGAAGCGGAACTAGAACTATCAGCGCGACTAGTGCCAGGAGCAACGTCAGGCCCTCGAAGGTGAGGAGGAGCCGCAGCGGGCCGGAGTCCCTCCGGCGCTTGCGGCGGCTGACCCGGCGTTTTCCTCCAACTCCCGGAAGTTCCTGGGTATCTGCTTCGGCGGCCCGCGAAGAGCTATGCTGCATGGACACCCTCAGCCTTACCTAGACAGACGGGGCAATCTGGGATGGGGACTTCTGGAACCACGCCGGTTAGTATATTTCATGACATCAATAGCAACAGCGGCGGGTAGTCGCTTTCTGCGGTGGCCTTCAAAGGTGTTCTGTGGTTGACTAAACGAATGCTCCGCAACGGCAGAAAAGGGATCATACTCGCCGGAGGTTCCGGCACGCGTTTGTATCCGCTGACGCACGTGGTCAGCAAGCAACTGTTGCCGATCTACGACAAACCCCTGATCTACTACCCCTTGTCCACCCTAATGCTGGCGGGCATCAGAGACATCCTCCTGATTTCAACCCCCGAAGACCTGCCCCGTTTCGAACAACTCCTCTCCGACGGCTCCCAGTGGGGCCTGAACCTGGAATACGCCGTCCAACCGAAACCCGAAGGGCTCGCCCAGGCGTTCATCATCGGCCGGGATTTCGTCGGAAAAGACCCGGTTGCGCTGGTGCTCGGCGACAACATCTTCTACGGTCAGGGTTTCAGCGAGACTCTGCAGAGGACTTCTTCGCAGGAGGAAGGTGCCACGGTTTTCGGCTACTACGTGCGGGACCCGCAACGCTACGGGGTGGTCGAGTTCGACGGTGATGGAAAAGCACTCAGCATCGAAGAGAAGCCCGAAACGCCCCGCTCCCACTACGCCGTGACGGGCCTGTACTTCTACGACAACGAGGTCGTGGATATAGCAGCCGACCTGGAGCCGTCGCCGCGCGGCGAGTTGGAGATAACGGATGTGAACGTCGCGTATTTGGAGCGTCAGAAACTGCGGGTCGAGATGATGGGGCGGGGGATGGCGTGGCTGGAT
>JBARZO010000376.1:0-1546 GCA_049650165.1 Rubrobacteraceae bacterium | reverse complement strand
AAAAAACTTATTATACTCTCGCCCTTCAGGCCTGACAGCGCCCAGACTACGACTCCTGCCGGGCCACCACCCCGCCCCCGACGACCCTATCTCCGTCACCAGTGTAAAAGACCGCGGACTGCCCCGGCGCAACCCGGGCTGTAGGCTCGTCGAGATGTGCAAACCATTCTCCGTCTCCGGCATCTTCTACGTCACAAGGCACGGGTCCGCTGTTGTACCGTAGCTGTACGAATCGACACTCGCGCGGGTCCAGAAACCAGTTGAGGTCCTTTACCCGCACCTCGGTGACTTCGAGGTCCTGCTGCCGTCCGACGACGACCTGCTGGGTCTGGGGACGAACCTCGGTGACGTAGAGCGGTGTCGGCGCCGAAACACCGATGCCACGCCGCTGGCCGATAGTAAAGTCCACGACACCCTCATGCCGCCCGAGTACCTCGCCTTTAGTATCCACGACCTCACCGGGCTCCGCAGCGACCTTCTTGCGGACGAACTTCCGGTAATTACCGTCCGGGATAAAGCAGATGTCCTGGCTCTCCGGTGTGTACGCAACGGCAAGTCCCCTATCCTCGGCGATCCGTCGCACTTCGGTTTTCTTGTATTCTCCCAGCGGGAACACCGTGCGCGCCAGCAGTTCCTTGGGCATCGGCCACAGGACGTAGGTCTGATCCTTGCTCTCATCTTCGGGACGGGCGAGCGCCGGTCCATCCGCAACCCGGCAATAGTGACCCGTGGCGACGTGATAGAAACCCAGCCGGTCTGCGAGAAAGGCCGCCGCATGGAACTTGACGTGCGCGTTGCACGCCACGCACGGATTCGGCGTTCGTCCGGCAGCATAGGAACCAACAAAATCCTGCATGACCCGCTGGTTGAAAAGCTCTTTCAGGTTGAGCGTGAAGTGCGGCAGCCCCATCCGGTGCGCCGTGTCACGGGCGAACAGCACCGTATCCGGGGAACAGCAGGAACGACTGCCCTTCTCGCCATCGTGCAGTCGGAATGTCACGGTTGCCACGTTGTAGCCTGCTTCTTTCAACAGCAACGCCGTCACAGCGGAGTCCACCCCGCCGCTCATCGCGGCTACGACCGTTTTATCGCCACCTACCCCGTTACCCTCATAACCATCCGTTAGCAGCGCGCCCGCCGTACGATTGAGGTAATCCTCGAAGGCTTTGTGCAGCGCGTCGAGTGTCAGCGTGAGAGCGTGTTCTTTGCCTGCCGGCAAGGGTCCCCCGAGGGCGCTTTCAAGGTCCGCACGGGAGATCCGCGCCGCCTCTAATAGGGGCTTGCCGTCCACCAACTCCGCCAACGCGGAGCCCGCGGCGAGGCACGCGACACATCCGTAGGCTTTGTAACGTACTTCCTCCAGGACCTCGTTACGGATGCGGAGCGTAAAGCGAGCCACGTCTCCACAGGCTTCGTAGCCGGATTCTCCGACGCCATTCGTATCCGACAGCTCCCCCGCATTGCGTGGACGGACGAGATGATCTATTACTTCTGGTTTGTAACTACGTTCCATTTATATTCAGACCTCGATCTTCGTGTATACGGG
>JBARZO010000375.1:0-13057 GCA_049650165.1 Rubrobacteraceae bacterium | reverse complement strand
GCCATGTGCTCCATCACGCGGTAGTCGAGCAGTACGCCGTTGCCGCCCAAAACGTCGCGGGCCTGGGCGCAGATCTCCCGCGCCTTGGCGACGGTGTTCATCTTGAATAGCGAGACCAATGGTGGCGTTAGCTCTCCGTCATCTTTCAAGCGCCCGGCGTGGATCGAGGATAGTTTGGAGAGCGAGACTTCGTTCAGCATGCCCACCAGCTTCTGCTGCACGAGTTGAAACGAGGCCAGCGGCTGGCCGAACTGCTCGCGCTCTTTCGTGTAGGCGAGCGCCGTTTCGTAGCAGTCCATCGCCTGGCCTAGACCATCCCATCCTACGCCGTAGCGGGAATGGGTGAGGACCGACAGGGTAGAGCCGAGGCTTCTCGCCCCCGGCAGCCGATTCTCTTTGGATACGTGGCAGTCTTCGAGCTCTATGTGAGTTTGCCAGACGGCGCGTTGGGAGGCTTTGCGGGGTATGACCTCCGGGTTGTAGCCGGGGGTGTTGCCTTCGACGAGAAAGCCCGCTATCTTGCCGTCCTCCGTTCTAGCCCAGATCACGGCTACATCCGCGAATGAGCCGTTGCCGATCCAGCGCTTCTCACCGTTCAGGACGTATCCGCCGTCCTTCTCCACGGCGGTCGTCTTCATGGAGCCCGGATCAGAGCCGGCGTCCGGCTCGGTGAGGCCGAAGCACCCGATCTTCTCGCAGCGGGCCAACGGCGGCAGCCACTTCTGTTTCTGCTCCTCGGAGCCAAGCTCGTGAATAGCGGCCATGGCGAGCCCGCTCTGTACGTGCAAGAACGTCGCCAGACTCCCCGACCCACGGGCCAACTCCGCTATCGCCAGCCCGTAAGACACGTTGTTCCAACCCGCGCAGCCGTACTCCTCGGAGAACGTGCCGCCCATGATGCCGAGCTCTCCGAGCCCCGGCAGCAACTCGAACGGGAACTCCGCCTTATCCCAGTAGTCGGCGGCGGTCGGAATTACCTCTCGGTCTACGAAGTTCCGTACCCGATTTCGTATCTCGCGCTCTTCCTCCGAAAGAAGCCGGTCCGCGTTGATAAAATCCGATGGTTGCGTATCGCGTCGCGTAGCATCCGGTGTAATCGTCATCTCTATAATTCTCCCTGTCCGCTTAAGTTAGGATAGTTTACATGCGCCAGAGATGAAGAGGCGGAAGCAGACGACAAGAAAAAGAGAGGTTTGATGGAGTACAGAAGACTTGGCGGTACGGGGACGATGGTATCGGAGTTGTGCCTGGGAACGATGACCTTCGGTCGCGAGTTGGACGAGGCGGGATCCAAGGGAATCCTGTCTCAGTTCTTCGAGACCGGTGGAAATTTCGTGGACACCGCTGACGTGTACGAAGCGGGACTGTCAGAGGAGATTACCGGCAACGCGCTTAAAAGCGCCGACATAGACCGGGAAGAAGTAGTACTCGCCACCAAGGTGCGGATGCCGATGGGCGACGGTCCAAACGACGTCGGCCTCTCCCGCAAGCACATAATCGCCGGCTGCGAAAACTCTCTGAGACGACTCGGCACGGACTACGTGGATCTCTATCAGGTGCATATGTGGGACGCCATCACGCCCCTGGAGGAGACGCTGTCGGCGCTAACGGACCTCGTGCGGGCGGGCAAAGTCCGGTACATAGGTTGTTCCAACTATACGGCCTGGCAGTTGATGAAGGCATTGTGGGTCAGCGACAAAGAAGGTTTCGAGCGTTTCGTCACGCTACAGCCGCAGTACTCGCTCGTGGAGCGCAACATAGAGCAGGAGTTGTTACCGGCCTGCGTTGCAGAGGGCGTGGGCGTGATGCCGTGGGGGCCGCTGGGCGGCGGGTTCCTCTCAGGCAAGTACCGCCGGGGGGAAGAACCGCCTGAGGACTCGCGCATCGCCGGAGCTTCGGACGAGCTGGAAGAGGCTTGGCACCGGCGGGCCGTCGAGCGCAACTGGCGCGCGCTGGATGTGATGGAGGAGATCTCCAGGGAGATCGGAAAGAGCTTCCCCCAGATCTCGCTGAACTGGCTGCTGCGTCAGCCGGGAGTCACCGCTCCTATTCTCGGAGCCCGAAAGGCCGAACAACTCGAGGATAACCTCGGGGCGACGGGTTGGGAGTTAACCGAAGAGCAGGTCCGGCGTCTTTCAGAGGCCAGTGCCATCGAAGAAGTTTACCCTTACCGGATGATCGAGGGTGCCCAAAGAGTTTGACCCAAAAGGAAGAGGGACGGGAGATATTTCCCGCCCCTCCTGAAACGTTGTGGTTTTGTGGCTAGTCAGAGCGGCCGGAGAGCCACTCGTCGAGCTTGGGCCAGAGGCCCTTTTTGGCGCCGCTGCCGGTCATGACTCCGACGTGCCCGGCGTCCAGGACGAAGAACTCTTTGTCTTCGCTGGAGACGAGGTCCATCGTGGCCTCGGCCTGGGGCAGGGTGCAAATGTGGTCCTTCTTGGCGGCGATGTTCAGGAGTGGAAGCTCTATGTTGGAGAGGTCTACGCGGTGGCCGCGCAGTACGATCTCACCTTTGACGAGCTTGTCGTCGCGGTAGAAATCTTTTATCCATTGCTTGAACGCCTGTCCGGGGAAGGGGGGACCGTCGTTGACCCACTTGTTCATGGCGAGCCAGGTCTCCATCGGCTTCTCGTCGAAGATGCGCTCCCACATGCTGACGTAGGTGCCGACGTAGTTGTCTACGGGCTTTAGCATCCGGTTGCCGGTGTCCACCATCTCTCCGGGGATGTTGCCGAAGGCGTCGGCGATGATGTCCACGTCGAGGTATTTCTCATCGGTGAAAAGCTTGTAGAGCCCGATCTCTTCGCGCGGGAAAGACGTCGGGGTAGTCATGAGGATCAGGTTCTTGAGGTACTCTGGGAACAGCGAGGCGTACATGGCGCTCATGGTGCCGCCCATGCAGTAGCCGAAGAGCGTGAGCTGATCCGCGCCGGAATGCTTCAAGACTTTTCGGATGGAACGCGGGATGTAGTCTAGGACGTAATCCTCGAATGTCAGCTCGCTATCCTCGGGACCGGGGATGCCCCAGTCGATCATGTACACGTCGTAGCCCTCGTTGGTTAGGTATTCAATGAGGCTGTTGCCCGGGATGAGATCCAGGACGTAAGGCCGGTTGATGAGGGCGTAGACGATCAGGATCGGGGTAGCGTGCTTCTTCTCGGTCCCCGGCTGATAGTGATACAGCTTTGCCTTGTTCTTGGTCCAGATGGTCTCCTTGGGGGTCAGGCCCGTCTCGGCCTGGGCTCCCTCGGTGACGATCCTCAAGCCCTGCTGATACTTGTCGAAGAAGTTCTCGACTTCCTTCGGCATGACTTTGCTGCCGTTCTGCGCCGTCATTTAGCTGTCCCCTTTCTTACGCACGTCGCCGACCGTGATCTGGCCGTCGGCCCCCGTTCCGTCTACCGTTGCGAGGTCCACGCCAAGTTCCCCGGCCTTGCGGCGGGCCGCATCTGTAGCCTTTATCTCCTGCGATTCTTCGGGTTCCGACTGTTCAGCCTGTGGCTGCTCGGTTTGTGAAGCTACCTCTTCCACGACGGTTGCATCTCCGCTGCCATTAGTTGAGATGCCTTCGACGGCGGCGAGCAACTGGTCCAGCTTGCCCTCGACGCTATCTATGCGGCCTTCCAGAGCTTCGATACGGTCCAGGCGCTCGTCCGGTTTCGCGATGCTGTCCAGCCGCTTGTCCAGCGCCGAGATGCTCTCTGCGGTGGCCGGCTCCTGGTACCCGTATTCGAAATCGTCGAAAGTCTCTTCCAGGCGGTCTACCTTGTCCTCCAGCGCCACTACCAGGCTCGCCACGCGGGTAACGTCCGAACGGGACGGCATCTGGAGGTTGTGCAATTGTTCCTCGGAGTTGTGACCGAAAACTTTGTAAACGCTCGCGTAGTTCTGCATAAAGCGGCTCGATACGTCGAGGAACTCTTCGCGCTCGATGACGTCCTGGACGAACTCGGAGACCGGGCCGCTGGTCGCGCCGTACCACTGGACCGCGAGCTTCAGCGGATCGTTTGGCATGGCCTGAACCTGCAACAGGTTCTGCCGGGTCTGGTCCATCATCTGCATCCAGCGCGGGGTCATGCTCATCATCTCCGTGCCGATGCCGGTAGCTTTCTGCCAACCTTCGAGGGTCGCATCCACCCACTTGCCCCATATCTCCTGCGGGTCCGTGCCGACCGGCGTCTCCTGGCCCTCGGCCCCGGCAGCGCCCATCATCTGGTCCCGCATCTGGCCCATGTTCTCGAACCACTGCCGGTAGATCCCATAAGGGTCCACGTAGCTCTCCTGGCTACCTTGCATTACCTCCGACCACATCTTCGAACCCGTCTCAAACCACTGGGCCCAAAGCTCGGTCGGGTCCATACCCGCTCCGATACCACTCTCTTCCGTCAACCCGAAAACCTCCTTCTAACAATATCCAAACCTACACTAAACCAGATTCGCCGCACCAATACACTCGGACTAACCAAGAGATCACGCAGCCTTATTCACACAGCATTATACCAGTAAAAAGAACCTATGTGTTGTTGGCATATACCAGTAGATCTCTCAGGTTGCCGCTAACTCGCGTGGGGTATATATTCCCCCACGTATCACGGGTTTTATGAAGCTGGGGAAAGCTTTGGAGAGGAGCGCCGATATGAAGGGAAATGGTTCCAGGCACGAGACGGTCTTTACTATGGAGGCTACGCCGCTCAAGTATGGCGAGGGAGCCTCTGAGGAGGTTGGCTGGGAGCTAAAGCGGATGGAGGTCGGACGGGTGATGCTCGTCACTGACCCCGGCGTTGTGGAAGCCGGGATAGCGGGCCGTATTCAGGAGCTTATAGAGGCCGAGGGGATCGAGGTGGAAGTCTGGGATGAGTCGCGGGTCGAGCCCACGGCGGATTCATTGCAGGCGGCGGCTGACTTCGCGGTCGAGGGGAATTTCGACGGTTTCGTGGCGGTTGGGGGCGGGACCTGTATAGACACTGCGAAGGTGAGCGATCTCATCGCGACGCATGGTGGGGAGATCATGGACTACGTCAACCCGCCGATCGGTGGCGGAAAAAAGCCGCCCAGCCCACTCAAGCCGCTGCTCGCCGTACCAACCACCGCCGGTACCGGCGCGGAGGCGACGACCGTGGCGATCCTGGATATACCGGATCAAAAGGTGAAGACAGGAATCTCTCACGGCTACTTGCGACCCCAACGGGGTGTGGTTGACCCACTCCTGACGATGAGCCTGCCGCCGGAAGTCACCTCGTCTTGCGGCCTGGACGTAGTCTGCCACGCCGCCGAGTCGTACCTGTCCAAGCCCTACGACGAGCGCGAGAAGCCGGACAGCCCGGACGACCGCCCACCGTACCAGGGGGCCAACCCGATAGCGGACATGTGGAGTGCGAAAGCGCTCGAGTACGGCGGCAAGTACCTCCGGCGGGCCGTAAAAGACGGAGAAGACGTAGAGGCGCGGGGCGCGATGATGCTCGGGGCTTCGCTCGCCGGGGTTGGTTTCGGCTCCGCCGGGGTTCACATCCCGCACGCCTGCGCCTACCCGATAGCCGGTCTGAAGCACGAGTACCAGCCGGCAGGATATCCGCAAGATCACGGTTTTGTGCCGCACGGGTGGTCGGTGATCGTGACCGCGCCCGCCGCATTCCGGTTCACCTACGACGCCCAGCCCGAGCGCCACAAGGAGGTCGCGGAACTGCTCGCCGGGGAGAGCATAGAAAACGCCGACGAGAACACGCTGCCGGAGATCATCATCCAGTTGATGAAGGATGTAGGAGCCCCGAATGGCGTGCGGGAGCTTGGTTACGAGGAAGATGAGATCGACGACCTCGTGGACGGCGCGATGAAGCAACAGCGACTCCTCGTCGGGGCTCCCAAAGAGGTGACGGAGGAAGACCTTGCGAACATCATCCGCGAGTCAATGGAGAACTGGTAAGGAAGCTGGTCAGCTAGTCAGCACGCCGCCTTCGGCGGCTTTCAGCCTGTCAGCCAATGCGAGCTGCAGCTTGCAGACGCTTTCGTAAGGTAGGAGAGAATAGCTGAAAGACTGATCGACTGACGAACTGAAAGACATCGACCGAAGGGAGGCAGAATGTCCGACGATCTGCGACTCTACATGATGGAGTGTGGGAGTTTAAAAACCCAGGTGCAATTCATCAAGATGAACCAGGGGCTCGGGGATCCGTACGAGATCCCGGTTCCTTTCTTCCTGATCCAGCATCCCAGGGGCAACGTCCTCTACGACGGCGGCAACGCCCTGGAGGTTGCGGGAGACCGGGACCCTTATGAGTATTGGGGAGCGGTGGTGGATGCCTACCTGCCGGTCATGGATGATCAAGACTTCGTCGTGAACCAGTTAGAGCGCCTGGATGTGGACCCGGCCTCGATCCGTTACGTCGTCCAGTCTCACCTGCACCTCGACCACTCAGGAGCCATCGGGCATTTCCCGAACGCCGAGTACGTCGTGCAGCGTCGGGAACTTCAGTACGCTTTTACGCCGGACTGGTTCCAAAAACCGGCCTACATCCGCCAGGACTTCGATAAGGACGTGCGTTGGCTCTTCCTCGACGGCCCTAACGACGACGGCTACGATCTCTTCGGCGACGGCACCATAAAGACACTCTTCACCCCCGGCCACGCCCCAGGGCATACTTCTCTTGTAGTAGATTTGCCGAATGACGGACCGATGATGCTCACCGCCGACGCCTGCTACACCATGGATCACTACCGCGAAGAAGCGTTGCCTGGTCTCGTCCACTCTGCAGCGGACGTGGCCGACTCGACGCGAAAGGTAAGGCGCACCGTAGAGTCACTGGACGCCACCCTCGTAACGGGCCACGACCCGGAGGAATGGCCCAAGTTCAAGAAAGCGCCGGAATACTACTCGTAGCCGGGCGGCGGGATGTAGCCTGGTAGGGCTTCGATCTGCTCCATCCAGGCGCTCAGCGCCGGAAAACCTTCGAGGCCGTAGCCGCCCTCGGGGCAGAGGCGAGGATAGACGTAGAGCGCCACGTCGGCGACTGAGGGATGACCCCCGACGAAAAACTCGCGGTTGCTCAGGTGCCGCTCCATTACGCCGAGAGCCCGGTAGCCTTGCTCGAAGAGGCTGTCTAACTCAGCTTTTTTCTGCGACGTGATCTCAACGCCCCACATACGCCAGAGGCGGGGTCGGGAGAGATAGAGCAGGAGACTGTACTGTTCGAAGAACATCCAGCGCAAGACCTGCGCCCGCTCCACCCTCTCTTCGGGTAAGTGGGCCGTGCCTTCGGCGAGGTAGAGCAGGATCGCACTGGACTCCGGTAGCATCGTCCCGTCATCAAGCTCCAGCACCGGGATCTTGCCGTCGGGGTTGACGTTCTCCAAATACTCCGGCGTGTGCGTCGCGCCGCCTTTGGTGTCGTAATCGACCAGTTCGCATTCGGTGCCCAGCAGCCCCAAGAGCAACCGGACCTTATAGCTGTTGCCCGACTTTGGGGCGGAGTGCAAACGCATTGAATCTGATGCTCCTATCTAGATTCTTGGAGAGTGGCTAGGAGGTCGTTGCGCCTCCTTCTGTCTCCGCTTTATCCATTGCGGTGCTCGCGTAGGTGGGGGTTGGATCTTTGACGGGCGCCGGATCTCCGAAGGCTTCCGCCACGAATTCCGGGGGCATCGGTTTGGTGAGCGGGGTAACGACCAGCATCACTATCGAGGCGATGATGACCGAGTATCCGGCGGAGGCAAAGGGGTTATCGGGCATGAAGGCCAGGTAGATCAGGGCGTAGCAGCCGACGCCGACGAGAAAAGAAGAGATCGCGGCGGCTTTCGTAGCCCGGCGCCAGAGACTCCCGATCAGGACCGGACCCGCCAACCCGGACACGATTCCCCCGACCCCGACCCAGAGCAGGACGGCCAGAAACTCCGGCGGGTTCCAGGCGATGATCACACCGGCAACGAGCGCGAGACCAACTCCAACACGCCCGATCAGCAACGACCGGCGATCCGTTTCCTCCGAGTTCTCGTCGCTGGCGAACGTCTTGCGGTACAGGTCGTTCGCCAGAAGCTGGGAGACGGAAACCACCAGTCCATCAGACGTAGAAAGGACGGCGGAGATGATCGCCACCGCCAGGAATGCAGCCACTATCGGCGGGAACAGTTCGGTAAAGAGGACTGGTATCACCTGATCCGGACGGATCTCCTGGTCTATCGTGGCGGCCCCTAGAAGCCCGCCGAGCGCCATCATGGGCAGTATCCCGCCGGCGACGATCGAGAACATGGCGAACTTGCGCATCTGGCTCGCGCTGCTCAAAGCCATGAACTTGTTGCCGAGGTGCGGCAATATGCCGAACGGCAGGTGGGCGACGAACATCAGGAAGATGAGCCACGCACTACCGTAGATCGGGTCTCCGTCGAGAAAGAGGGTGTCCCATCCGGCGGTATCGTTGCGGGAGGAGACTTGCTCGTTTACGGCGCCCGCGCCGCCGTCTATGCCGAAGCCGGTAAAGAACATGACGGCGACTCCCACCGCGATGATCAGCATCAAGAGTCCCTGTACGGCGTCGGTGAGGATGTCGGCGTGAGAACCGCCCATGACGATGTAGACCAATAGAACCACGGCGGTGAAGATTAGCGCCGGGATATAGGGAAGTCCCATCATCACCTGGAACAGCGTGGCCGCCGCCACGAGTTGGGCCGTTATGTAGAAGAGTAGCAGGAAGGAGACTATCGTCAGGCCGACCCGCAGAAAGTCCGAGTCGTAGCGCTGCCCGACGAATTCCGGGATCGTGCGGTTGCCGAACCGATCGCCCATTGTCTTGACCAGCTTGGCGGCCATCAGCATCCCCAGGTAGATGCCCAGCGGGTAGACGATCGGGTACCACAGGCTCGCAAATCCCTTTGAATACGCGAGACCCGGCATGCCGAGGAAAGTGGAGCCGCTGGCGACGGTGGCGACGAATGCCAGGCCGAGTACCCAGGGACCGTAGGAACTGCGGGCCACCGCAAAGTCGTCCGCGCTCTTCGTACGCTTCATGCCGATAAAGCCCATAGCCAGGAAGAGGCCCACAAAGAGGACCAGGAAGACCCAGGACCATATTACGACCGGGTCACTCATCGTCGGTCCCCCCGTCCTCCTTATCGACTACGACGTTCGTCCCCCAGAGGATGTAGGCCGCCAGCGCCCAGGCCGGGAGCATCAATACGAACCACCAAACTATCATGCTCATCTATCTCACCTTTCCTCGCCGACAGTTACGGTTTCTCTATCCACGATCGACCGGAGCACAGGGGGTACATCCCTTACCTGTCCTACAGCGCCCGTGAGTCCTTCTATCAGGATGGCTTTCTTGAGCGGTTGACCTTCTTTCGCGTAGACGTAATAGGGGACGTAGATCAACTCGAACCCCTCGCGTACGATGCTAGATGTTCGGATGGGCCTGTAGCGTCGCCGCACGAACTTCTCTATGTACTCTTGCGACAGTTGTTCCGCCTCCGCCTCGGAGGTGTGAGGTGGGATCACCTCTTCGGGGTCCACCTCCATCTCTTCTCCGACGGGCCATTCGGTCGCCGGTCCTACCGAGCGGTTCATGCCGTTCACCCCGGTAAAGAGGATCACCTTCGCCACCCGTCCCAACGTCTTCGGCGCAGCCACTTTCCAGGACTGGAAATAATAAGGATAGTAGCGGGTCATCGAATGTTCCGGCGGCCCGTAGCCACTCCTCCACACGGTCCACCACTTCTGATTCAGCGAAGCCACACTCTCGGCGACTTTATCCGAGCCGCCGACCGCCAGTAACTTCACAGGCTCGACCTAAGCCCCGGTGCTGGGATGCGAATAGAGTTCTTCTCCGACGTCGATTTCATGCGAGGGCACGAATCTTTACTAGCTTTGTCCCCGCTCGGAGCCTGGAATTCCTAGATTGCGTCTCTTCCGTTCCCATCGAGACTCGCACTCCCCCTTCATCTCGTACTCCACCTCTCCCGCACCGGGGATTATACACAAGCTCATTCCTGATGTGCAAATGTGTACATATCCGGTCCAACCAGACTGTAGGTAGAATAGTTTCGGAGATGCGTCCGTTATGATGCGCTTTGCACCTAAGGCGAAAGGGAGTTAAGGACTCGTATGGGTATGAAGGAGGGGTGGCGAGGACGCTTCTTCGAGGACTTCGAGGTGGGGGATGTCTACCGGCATCCGCTGGGCAGGACCATCACCACGACCGACAATGCCTCGTTCACGCTCCTGACCCAGAACACCGCGCCGGTACACTTCGACCACCACTACGCCTCACAGACGGAGTTCGGCAAGCCGCTCGTAGATTCGACCTTCACCGTGGCCCTCGTGACCGGCCAGAGCGTAACCGATGTCTCCCAGAACGTCTTCGCCAACCTGGGCTGGGACGAAGTGCGGCTCCCGGCACCGGTGTTCGAGGGAGATACCATCTACTCCCAGTCCGAGGTGCTCGAGAAACGAGAATCGAAGTCGCGGGAGAACGTAGGTATCGTCACCGTAAAGACCATCGGCTACAACCAGGAGGGCACGGTAGTCATAACCTTCAAACGAACCGTCATGGTTTATAAGAAGGGTCATGCCCCCGAAATTAACCGTCCGAACCTCGACGAGGCGGAATGAGACCATGATCCCGGAGGCGACCGGCCAACTCCCCCTCGAAGGCATGACGGTTGTTTCTCTGGAACAGGCTGTAGCTGCACCCTTCGCGACCCGCCAGTTGGCCGACCTCGGCGCGCGGGTCATAAAGATAGAGCGCCCCGGCGTGGGAGACTTCGCCCGCGGCTACGACGAGACCGTCAAAGGTATGTCGAGCCATTTCGTCTGGCTCAACCGCTCCAAAGAGTCGCTCACCCTTGACTTGAAGAGAGATGAAGGCAAGAAGGTCTTGCGGCGTCTTGCGGCCCGGGCTGATGTCTTCGTTCAGAATCTGGCGCCCGGTGCGGCTGGGCGGCTGGGTTTCGGGGCCAACGAACTTAGAGAAGAGCATCCCCCGCTGGTCTATTGCAGTATCTCGGGATATGGGGAGGGAGGGCCGTATACGGAGAAGAAGGCTTACGATCTGCTCGTGCAGTGTGAGGCGGGTCTCGTCTCGATCACCGGCACGGAGGAAACCCCCTCGAAGGTCGGCATCTCGGTGGCCGACATAGCCGCCGGGATGTACGCCTACTCGGGCATCCTCTCGGCGCTGCTGCGTAGGGAACGCACCGGAGAGGGGGCGACGCTGGAGGTCTCCATGCTGGAGGCGTTGGGGGAGTGGATGGGCTTCCCGGCGTACTTCGCCGAATACGGGGGCGAGGAACCAACCCGTAGCGGGGCCAGTCACACCGCGATCGCACCCTACGGCCCGTTCAAGTGCGGAGACGGACAGACTATATTTCTCGGGATACAGAACGAGCGCGAGTGGACGCGGTTCTGCGAAGAGGTTCTGGAGCAGAAAGGGTTGGCGGAGGATGAACGCTTTGGCACGAATTCGAAGCGGGTCGAGAACCGGCCCGCGCTCCACGTGGAGATAGAAGAGGTCTTCTCCAGGCTCTCTTCGGAAGAGGTCATGGAGAAGTTAGAAGAAGCGGGGGTCGCCAACGCCCGGATGCGAAATGTGCAAGAGTTCCTGGAGCATCCGCAATTGGAAGCGCGGGGTCGTTGGCGTGAGTTCGGCTCTCCGGTAGGTCCACTGCGAGGGCTTCTGCCACCGGGCAATCTCGAAGGTGTGGAGCCAGTGATGGAGCCCATCCCGGAGGTTGGAGAACACAACTCGACGATACTGGAGGAACTCGGCTACGGAGAGACGGAGGTCTCAGCACTGCAGGAGAACGGTGTAACAGTAGGGGAGGATGAATGAGCGAGGACGGAATTTCCGCAGTCGGTAACAAACGCACGGCCCAGCGTTCTCTGTTGTCGGTTCCCGCTTCTAGTCTGAGTATGATCGAGAAGGCGCTCGCCACCGACGCCGACGCGGTAATGATCGACCTGGAAGACGCCGTCGCGCCGGATGCAAAGGCCGGCGCGCGTCAGAACGTCATCAAGAGCCTCAAAGAACTGGATCGGGGAGAGAAGGCCGTTCTGTATCGGGTCAATGCTTTGGACACCGCTTACTTCTACCGCGACCTGATCGAGGTGGCCGAAGAAGCCGGACACGCCCTGGACGCGGTCATGGTCCCGAAGGTGAACCGTCCCGAAGACCTCTACGTCGTGGATACGCTGCTCTCTCAAATAGAGGCCGCAGTCAGCCTGGAACAAGGAACAGTAAAGGTCGAAGCCCAGATAGAGAGTGCGGCCGGGCTCGTCAACGTGGACGCAATAGCGAACGTCACCCCCCGGCTCGAAGCTCTACACTTCGGTCCCGGAGACTACGCGGCCAGCATAGGGATGCCCCAGACGAGCATCGGCACGATGGACGAGTGGGACCGCTCCTATCCCGGACACCGCTTTCACTACGCGATGCAGCGGATCGTAGTAGCCGCCCGGGCCGCCGGTATTCGGGCACTAGACGGGCCGGTGGCGGACTATCGGGACGAAGAAAGTTTGAGGGAGGTATGCGTCATCGCCCGTTCTTTAGGTTTCGATGGCAAGTGGTGCATTCATCCGGACCAGATCAAAGCGGTCAACGAATCATTTTCCCCCACCGGCGAAGAGATAGAGTGGGCCGAAAAGATGGTAACGGCGTACGAGGAGGCAAACGCCGCCGGAAGCGGTTCCATAAGCGTGGCCGGTCGCATGATTGACGCGGCCTCCATAAGAGTGGCACAGAGAATCCTGGAACGAGTTCAGAGGTGATAACGTGAGAGAGATTTCCGTAGAAACCGTGACGCAGGTCGTGCGAGACCTTTGCATCCAGACTAATACTTGTCTGAGGCGGGATCAGGTCTCGGCCCTGCGTCGCGGTCTGGACGATGAAGAATCCGAGCTGGGCCGCGAAGTGCTGGAGAACCTGTTGGAGAACGCGGAGATCTCCTGCGGCGAGAGCATTCCTTTCTGCCAGGACACGGGCTACGCGGTCTTCTACGTGGATGTGGGCCAGGATGTGCGGTTTACCGGCGGCGGCATAAGCGAGGCCATAAACGAGGGCGTCCGGCAGGGCTACGA
>JBARZO010000374.1:0-5225 GCA_049650165.1 Rubrobacteraceae bacterium | reverse complement strand
GGGCGATGCTGGTGGCGACTATCTTGACTTTGATTTCCGGCTGGTCGTACCTTAGAGATACGCCGCGGATTCTCTCTATCACTTCCCAGCGAGACCAACGCCTCTAAAACCTGTAATATAACGCCTCGTGTATGGTGGATAACGATGGAAAACAGCTAAAGCCCGCTGAGGCGGAGGTGGTTTTGCGCCGGGCGGCGGAATTGACTGCCCGTCGCAGGGAGAGCGAGACTGCGGAGAACGGCTACGTCTCGCCGGAACTCTTGGTGCAGGTCGCCGCGGCCGTGGGCATTCCGGAGGACGACGTGCGACGCGCCCTGGTGGATCTCCGCTCCGCAAAGGCCGTCGAGCCAGACTCCCTGCCGAAGAAGCTCTACGGCACGTCGCGTCTTAGGGTCGTGCGGGAGATCGAGCAATCTGCTCCGTCTGCCCAAGCAGATCTGGAGAGCGTTTTGCGGCTGAAGCACGGTTTGAAACTCCGCAATAAGACTGAGGCTGGCTCGACGTGGGACGCGGGCGATGTGCTCGGTACCGTACGCCGGGCGATGGATTTCTCGGACCATCGGGCGCTCTTCAAGGTTCGGTCCGTGGAGTTGCGGGTTCGGGAGGCCAGCGAGACTAGGAGTCAGGCCTATCTGACCGCCGACTTCTCCAATCAGCGCAGCGAATATCTCTCCCTCGGAGGAATCGTTGGGGCGACGCTCGCCGTGCCGGTCGCTATAGCTGGGGTCTACAATCCTTTGTACTTCCTGCTGGTTCCGCCGGCGCTTGCCGCGCCAGGACTGGGCTTCAAGATGGCGTACAACAAAGCGTGCGCCGAGATCCGACGCGCCCTCGACTTCGTACTCGACTCCGCTGAACGAACCCCGCCGTCCCGCGAACCACAAGAACCCGAGGTGCAGACCTCGCAGCGTATTAAGGATCTCAACCCGGTTCCCAGGTTTACTCCCCGCTCCAGAGACGAAGAGTGATCAAGCCGGTCCGCTGACCGGCTGAAATGCTTTAAACTGGCCCCATGCCGCTGAGTGTACTCAAAGAGGTTTTCGGTTTCGACTCGTTCAAACCCGGACAGGAAGGAGTCATCCGGGCCGTATTGGATGGCCGGGACACTCTAGCTGTTATGCCCACCGGTGGTGGAAAGAGCCTCTGTTACCAGGTTCCGGCACTTATGGAAGAGAGCCTGACGGTGATCGTGTCCCCGCTCATCTCTCTTATGAAGGACCAGATAGACTCGTTGGTACAGAGTTCCGTAACCGACGCCGCAACGCTTCACTCCGGGCTCTCTCCCGAGCAACGGTGGGAGGTGGAGCGAAGGGTTCGCGACGGGGAGATCAAGATGCTCTACGTCGCCCCGGAGCGCCTCCGCTCCCTGGAGTTCGTTCTCTCCCTGCGCCGGGCGGGCGTCGGGCTCTTCGTGGTGGACGAGGCCCACTGCATAAGCGAGTGGGGACACAACTTCCGCCCGGATTACCTGTTTCTGCCCCGCGCCGTAAAGGATCTTGGCAGCCCGCCGGTGCTGGCCCTCACGGCCACAGCCACACCCCGCGTTCGTGAGGACATAGTAAGATCCCTGCGGATGCGCTCTCCGGAGGTCGTGGTGACGAGCTTTAACCGGCCAAACCTTACCTACCGGGTGCGGGCGGTGAGTAAGAAAGAGCAGAAGCTGCCCATGATCCTGGACGTCATCCGGAACACGCCGCCACCGGGCATCGTCTACGCCACGACCCGTAAAGAATGTGAAGAGCTGGCCGCTAGCCTCCGACGCTCCGGGGTCGATGCCGCCGCCTATCACGCGGGGCTGGGCGCCGAAGAGCGGTCGGGCGTGCAGGAACGCTTTATGACCGACGAGGTGGCGGTGGTCGTCGCCACCGTCGCCTTCGGGATGGGAGTAGACAAACCGAACGTGCGGTTCGTTATCCACTCCAGCATCCCCGGTAGTCTCCCGGCGTATCTCCAGGAGTCGGGTCGGGCGGGACGGGACGGAGAGCCCGCCGAGTGTGTAACTCTGTATCGGGGCCAGGATTTGGGGCGGCGCAAGCGTCTAATCGGCCTGAACTCCGCCGGGGAGGACGAGGTCAACTCGTTCTTTCGGGCCTTGTCCGAGCTCGAACGGGACGGAAGGGCAAACGTGGCGCCCGGTACGCTGGCGACGCTCGGCGGGATTGAGCAGGACGCAGCCGGCATCTTGTTAGGAGGTCTGGAAGAGTCCGGCCTGATCTCCCGCGGCTACGACCTCTGGGCCGAAGTGGAGATTCGAAGTCTTTCAGAAGAGTTGAACGGACTTCCGGAGAGCGTTGCGGCGGTCCACGCCGCCCTGCCTGGAAATGGAACTATCGGGCTGCCGGACCTCGCCCGCCGGGCGGGAGTGCGGCCGGTCGTGGCGCAGGGGGCCGTCTACCGGATGATGGCCGACGGTCTCGCGGAGGCCATACCGCGAGGCTCCCTGGTGGACGTCAGGCTCAAGTCAACCCTCGACGCGGACAACCGGCGCAGGATCGCCGCCCGTCTCAAAAATATGTCTAAAACTGCATACTCTCAGCTCGACGACGTGGAAGCATACGTGAACCTGAAGACCTGTCGCCGCGAGCGTCTGCTACGGTATTTCGGAGACCCGGAGGACGTTGCGCCTTGCGACGGCTGCGACGTGTGCCGGGGCGAGACGGTACAGTCCGTACCCGAAACGACCGCCGCGCCGAGCCTCGTCACCGGTCACGAAACCACGGGCCACTCTCCAGAGATGGATTCTGTACTCTTCGAGCGTTTGCGGAGTTGGAGGGGGGATCAAGCCCGGAGCCAGAAGGTGCCAGCCTACGTCGTGCTGCACAACTCCCACATAGAAGAAATCTCCACCCGAAAACCGCGGACAATCCACGAACTGGGCTCCATAAAAGGCATCGGTCTACGCCGGGCCGCCCGGTACGGCGAAGAGATACTGGCTCTCGTACACGGCAAAAAAGTCGCTGAGAAAGGTACAGAGCCTTCATACCGGGAGCATCTGGAGACCGCGGACCGTCTCCTGCGCGCCGGACGAGGTGCGGAGGCCGTACCCGAGCTGGCCTGCGCCCTGGAGCTCGGTGGCGAAGAGGTGAAACACGAAATAGACGAACTGCTCGGAGCTAGGAAAGAATTGATCGACCAAAAGGAGGCCCTGTGAAGCTCGAAGGAAAGAAGATCGCCGTATTGTTGGCCGAAGGGTTCGAGGACCTGGAGTACTGGGTAACGGTGATGAGGCTCAGGGAAGAAGGGGCCGAGGTTATAACGGTCGGCCCTGACCTGGAGACGGTGTACGGCAAGAACGCCCTCTCCGCCCGGGCCGACGCAACACCCACAGACATAAGCGCCTCGGAGCTGGACGGGGTCGTGATCCCCGGCGGCTGGGCACCAGATAAGCTCCGACGCTATCCGGGGATTCTGGAGATAGTCAAAGAGGTTCACAGTAACGAAAAGATCGTGGGTATCATCTGTCACGGTGGGTTAGTCGCCATTTCGGCGGGTATCGTTGACGGGGCCCGGGCTACTGGCTCCCTCGGCATAAAAGACGATCTCGAGAACGCCGGAGCAACCTGGGTAGACAAGCCCGCGCTCCGGGATGGAAACCTCGTGTGGGGCAGGGTAGTGCCGGATATACCCGCATTCTGCCGCGAGTTGGTCGGGGCGCTTGCAGGGTAAGGCCACAGCAGAATGGAGTGAAGGCTGCCACGAGAGCTTGTCTGACCGCTGGTAGAATCTCAGGGTATGAAAAGTTATAGGACAAGTATCTGGGCTTTGGTGCTTGGAGTATTGCTCGCGCTAGGCATCGCGGTGCTGGTGGTATTCGGCATTTTTTGGCCGATAGCCATGAGATTTCTGGACCCTTCGCTGGCGGATAGCACTTTCTTCCCCTCTTTGTTCCTCATACTGGCGGCGGGTTTCGCTTTCTACTGGGGAGGTATGATCTCTAGCTACCGGGCGCCCGGACGGCGCAAGCTCCACGGTACACTGGTTGCCCCGGCCACCTTCGCGATCTCACCCTTAGTCAACGTACTCTCTGGTAGAGGCTTATTCCCCGGCCTCGAATCGCCGCGGGCGGTGTTGTTTATGCTCGCTATCCTCTTGATCTCGACCGGGGCTGCGTACGTAGGAGCCCGTCGGGGCGAGGCGCTTTTCGCCCACAACCAGCAGCACATCCAACGGCGCCGGCGACTGGAGAAAAAGAAGTTGGCTAACGAGCCTGAACGCCGAGGATAAGCTTTCCTCGGGCGTCTATGCGGGCATTCGGTTCCCACTGCCCCAGCTCTCCAAGTTCTTCAGGATCGTCGCCGCCTCCCAACAAGTAAACTCGCGGCTCTTGTAAGTCTTCAGCCGGCTCCGCGACGTACCGCCGCCACGCGAGTTCCTCCCAGACGAACGAGAATATGGGTTTATTCGCCTCTTCGTCCATGCCGGCGTGTACCTTTGGCAGTCCCAGAGATTTCGAAATAGAGGCAACGTGTCGGGCGTGCTCGCTCGCGTTGAACGCTGAGATACCGCCCCGCATTCGGTGCTCCGGGTCTGAAAGTTGTCGCAGTTTCTCCTTTGCCCGCTGTAACTCCTCCGCGTTGCGGCGACTCTCCGCCCTGGATTCTTGTAAGCGCGCTTCGAGCTCCCGTACTCGCTCATCAATGCTCTCAGTGTCGGGGCGCAAACTATTCGTTCGTTCTTCTAGATCTCCCGAATGCTCTTGTCCGTTACGAACGGAATCTGAGATCTCCGCTTCCGGTTCATGCGCTTTCAACTCTTCCAACTCTCGGGCCAGTGTCTCCCGGGAACGCTCGGATATCGTGAGCGCGGCTTTCAACTCTTCTATCTGCTCCTGAAGATGATCCACTTCCTCCGACGAGACCTGCTCTTGGGGGCTAGCTTCGGGTTCAGGAGCTTCTTGAGTAAGCACCTCCGAGTCTTCGCTGTCGAACTCTTTTGACTGAATCGTGGCTTCGAGTTCTTTGAGCCGTTCTCTGTAAGCGGAGGCTTCGGAGGTCCGCTCCAGTTTGAGGCCCTCCAGTTCCTCCTGGACCGTCCACAGCTCCAATCTGCTGCGTTCGGCCGTTTCTCCTAAGCGTCTTTCGTATTGGGCGCGGAGTTCGGCAAGATCCTCTTCATGCCGTGTCCGGAGGGCTTTGTTATCTGCTTCCCGTTGGGCGCGGAGCGATTCGATCCGACGCTCGGCCTCGGTCTTTATCTCCACTAGCCGGGCTGAATGAGTCTTCTTC
>JBARZO010000373.1:0-4201 GCA_049650165.1 Rubrobacteraceae bacterium | reverse complement strand
CCCCTATGCCAACGGAAATACCCAAGAAACTCTTCTTCGCGCCCATAAAGTCTGCTATCGCGCCGAGCATTGGCGACGCTATGGCGATGAGCAATAAAGCCAGGCTGTTGAGGTATCCCCAGTACACCAGTGGCCGGCCCTCGGGCAGATCCGCCCCCGCCACCTGCTGGAAATATAATGGCAATATAACTACCCCAACAGAGGTGACGAACGCAGAGTTCGCCCAATCATAGAGCGCCCAACTTCGGAGTTCTTTGCGCTGCAACCCCAGGGCCCGCAGCATCCTACCCCAGCGGGTCACTCCACCCGTGTTCACCGAGTCCTCAATTCACAAACTACAGATCACCGAGAATATCTTCGCCATTCAACGAACATCCGCAGCGATAGTCCTTTCGCCAGTTAGAGGTATCCTTACTCTACAAGGTTACCGGTGAATGATGGTTCGTGTAGCGCCTTGATGCCACTCTCTATCGAAAACTAATCGAAATAAGTACCTTACCTGGCCCCAAAGACAAGTACAGCTACTATAAACACGCCCTCCTGATCATGACCCATCAGGGCAGACTCATGTATCAAGCGCACGAACTCAGCGCCCTGAGCGTCGGGCGCGTAAATGCACGACCAAACTTGTAATGCCCAATCCGAGTGACATAAGGCCGAGAATAGGGGTCAATCCTGCATTCCGTGGATCTGTGCCCCCGGCTGCGCCGGTCTCGTCAGCAAAGACGATGTCAAAATAGAAGGAGACGTTGAACAACGCGAAGACGGTAACACTCAGGACAAGCAGTGCTAACGTAAGCAGGGCAGATCTCGTACGCAATGCCGACGAAACGAAGAAGCCGAGTCCGAAGACCATCAGGACAAGTAGGATCAGAGAGATCGGTATCATGGCATCACCCTACCATGGCGGAGGCTCACCCTTCTAGTTCTCAGCCACACGTAGACCATGCGTATTCATCCAACCTCTGCGGGAAAACGCAGGACCCGTAAAACTCTAAGAAACCTGCTCCATGTCGGGTACGGTACGGAGACGTCGGTAGCTGATGCAGTTCGTGCCGAGTATCTGCTTGAGGTTCGCGTGCAGGTCCGAGGAGTCTTCGACGCCGCTGATGCGTTCTTCTTGTCCTTCGCTCGATACGAGCAATAGCGAGCTTCCGCCCGGGTGGTCCCGGATCACCTCCAGCGCCCGCTCCACGTCCCCGCGTGAGAGGCCCACGAATTCATTGGCGAAGAGATAGAGTGGGTCCAGGCCCGGCTCCAAATGCAGCTCTTCCATCTCCATCGCCACGATGCGCGGCAAGCCTTCTTTGCGCTCTACGCGGCCTTTGACCTTTAACACCGCGTCTTCACGGACACACTCCGAGAATTTCGCGTACACGCGCGGGAATACCATAACCTCAGCGAGACCCCGCATGTCGTCGAGCTGGAGCATCGCCATGTTGTCGCCCTTGCGGGTCGTGTTGATCCTGACCGACGTCGCGAGCCCGCCGACCCACACCATCGCCCCGTCCCGGCAGTTCTCCAAGTCGGAGACAGTCGTGTCGATCTGCTTTTTGAGCTTGTGCAACACTGGCCGCAACGGATGGTCGGAGACGTAGAGGCCGAGCGTTTCTTTCTCCCACTCAAGGCTCCGGCGCTGTTCGTCTTCGATGTCGGGGATCTCTGGCTTCGCCGGCGCAATCTCCGCCGCTTCGAACATACAAACCTGATCCTCACTCGCCCCCCGGAGTCCCTTCCCGACCCGATCCACAGCTTTCGTATGCACTTCCAACATCGCCGCCCGGGAACAGTCCATAGAGTCGAACGCCCCACATTTGACCAACGATTCGACTGTACGCTTGTTATACGTCGTTGAGTCAACCCGCTCACAGAAATCGTAGATGTCTTCGAAGGGTCCGTCCTCCCGGGCGGCGATGATCGAGTCGATGCAGGCGTCCCCGACGTTCTTGACCGCCGATAGCCCGAACCGGATGGTGTTACCGACCACCGTGAAGCGCAACCCACTCTCGTTCACGTCCGGCGGCATTACCTCTATCTTCATGGCCCGTGCCTCGGCAACGTACTGGGGTACCCGGTCTTTAGTGTTCATGACGCTGCTCATAAGCGCCGCCATATACTCCTCCGGGTAGTGGGCCTTGAGGTACGCCGTCTGGAAAGCGAGGAACGAGTAGCAGGCGGAGTGGCTCTTGTTGAACGAGTAGCCGCCCGCCTTCTCCATCCAGTTCCACACCTCTTCGGCGGCCCGGGTAGAGACATCGTTCGTCGCGCAGCCCTCCATAAACTTGTCTTTGAGGGTGGCGAGCATCGCGGCGTTCTTCTTGCCGATGGCCTTACGCAGCGTGTCGGCCTGGCCGGGGGTGAGTCCGCCGAGCAGCTTGGAGATCTCCATGAGCTGCTCCTGGTACGCGGCGACGCCGTAGGTGGGCTCCAGGATAGGCTTTAGGCGCGTGTCGAGGTATTCGACGCTATCGGGGTCGTGCTTACCATTCTTGAAGTTGGGGATGTAGTCCATCGGGCCGGGGCGGTAGAGGGCGTTGAGCGCCACGAGGTCGTCGAAGCGGTCGGGCCGAACCTCCTGGAGCATCCGCTGCATGCCGCTCGACTCGAACTGGAAGACCCCGAAGGTGTCGCCCTGCGAAAAGAGCTTCAAGGTTTTTTCGTCGTCGAGGGGTATCTCCGTTATGTCTACCTCTTCGCCCTTCGATTGACGTATGCTCTCCAGAGCCTCCTCGATCACGTCCAGGTTTCGGAGGCCGAGGAAGTCCACTTTCAAAAGCCCCAGAGCCTCTACGTCGCTCATTGGATGCTGGACCATCACGGAGTCCGTGTCTTTGACGCGTTGGAGCGGCACGATGTCTGTGAGTTTCTCTTCGGAGATGACGACGCCGGCGGCGTGGGTCCCGGCGTGGCGGGCGAAGCCTTCTATCTCGAAGGCGTTGTCCAGGACACGTTTCGCGGCCTCGTCCCGGTCGGCGATCTCGATGATCTCCCGCGCCGGGCCAGGATGTTTCTCACCGGCGACGTATCCGTCGTCCCCGGGCGTCAGAATGTCGCGCAGCGTGGTGCCGACGGGCTTTTCGGGGATGAGCTTGGCGAGTTTGTCGGTGTCGCCGTAGGGGTATTCGAAGATACGCCCCGAGTCCCGGATGGCGGCTTTGGCGCCGATGGTCCCGAAGGTGATGATCTGGGCCACGTGCTCGTGCCCGCCGTAGTTCTCCGTGACGTACTGCATTACCTCCGCACGCCCGGCGACCGAGAAGTCTATATCCACGTCCGGCATGCTGATCCTGTCGGGGTTTAAGAATCGCTCGAAGAGCAACGAATACTTCAGCGGGTCAAGGTCCGTTATCTCCAGCGCATACGCGACGATAGAGCCTGCGGCGGAGCCTCGGCCCGGACCTACCGCGATCTTGCGCTCTTTTGCGAACCGCACGAAGTCCCAAACGATGAGGAAGTAATCCTCGAAGCCCATCTTCCCGATGGTCTCCAACTCGAAGTCCAGTCGCTGCTGCACCTCGGCGGTCTTGGCCCGATCCCCGTAACGCCCCACGAGCCCCTTCAGGCACAGCTCCCGCAGGTATTGGGCCGCCGTGTAGCCTTTTGGCTTTGGGAAGTTGGGCAGCCGGGTCTTGCCGAGCTCAATGCCGACGTCCTCGACCATATCCACTACCTTGATGGTGTTCTCCAGCGCCTCCAGGTGTTGCGGGAAGATCCGTTCCATCTCTTCTACCGGCTTGACGTAGAACTCGTCGCCGGCGAACTTCATCCGGTTGGGGTCGTTGTAGAACTTGCCGGTCCCGATGCACAGCAGCGCGTCGTGCATCTTGGCGTCCTGGCGCGTCGTGTAGTGGCTGTCGTTGGTCGCCACGAGATCCAGGCCCGTATCTTTGTGCAACTTGAGCAAACCCTCATTGACCCGTTTCTGCTCCGGGATGTTCAGATGGTCCTGCATCTCTAGGAACACCGCGTCGAAGACTTCCTGATACTGCTCCAGCAACTTCCGGGCCTCGTCCATCCGGCCTTCGAGTATGCGGGTCGGCACTTCGGCGGAGAGGCAGCCGGAGAGGCAGATGATGCCCTTGCCGTGCTTCCGCAGCATCTCCATATCCACCCGCGGCTTGCGGTAGAAACCTTCCAGAAAGCCGGTCGTCGAGAGCTTCATCAGGTTCTTGTAGCCTTCGGCGGTTCGGGCGATCAGGGT
>JBARZO010000372.1:0-2363 GCA_049650165.1 Rubrobacteraceae bacterium | reverse complement strand
GGCCCATCGCGGCGTTTACTTCCCGCTCGCACATGATCTCCACGAGCGCCGGGACCCCCTGCTCCTCGCTGGCCTGCACCGCCCAGTCGAGGGCATCCTGTATATCCTCCGGGCGGTCAACCCGGCGACCCAAAGCTCCCATCGCCTCCGTGACTTTTACGTTGTCGATGCCGTACTCGCTGTCCGGGCCGTCGTAGGCGATGTCTACGGCGTAGTTCATGTCGTAGTTCAGCTCGCCCTGCCGGATCAGGCCCATGTAAGCGTTGTTCAGCATGACCAGCACGTAGGGTACCTTATACTGGCAGGCGACCGCTATCTCTTCCATGAGGAACTGGAACGAGTAGTCTCCGACGACCCCAACCACCGTCTTGTCCGGACGCCCGAGCTTAACCCCTATGCACGCCGGGACTTCCCAGCCGAGCGGCCCGGCCTGGCCGCAGCAGAGGTAGTGGCGCGGTTTGTAGGTCTTCTGGAACTGGCCGCCGAAGATCTGGTACAGGCCGATCGCCGTTACGAATACGGTGTCCCGGTCGAAGTACTCGTTGATCTCCTGGTAGACCCGCTGCGGCTTTACCGGCGAGTCATCGAAGTTCGTTTTGCGGAGCATGGTGGAGCGCAGCTCGTCGACCCGCTCGACCCATTCCCCCGGCTCCCGCTCGGAGGTCATGTCGTAGGCCACGTCGCGCATCGCCTCAAGTGCCAGCTTCGCGTCGGAGACGACGGCGAGGTCCGGGGGGAAGACGCGGCCGAGCTGGCGTGGGTCCACGTCTATGTGGACGAACTTCCTGTCGCCCCGGTACACGTCGAGTTCGCCGGTGTGCCGGTCCCCCCAGCGGTTGCCGATCCCGACCACCAGGTCGCTCTCCAGGAAGAGCGCGTTGGCGTAGCGCTGGCTGGTCTGCAGGCCGACGATGCCCATGTAGAGTGGATGGTCCTCGGGGATGGCGCCTTTGCCCATGTAAGTCGGGCTTACCGGTACTTGCAGGTGCTCCGCCAGCTCCATCAACGCTTCGGAAGCGTTCGCGATGATGGTCCCGCCGCCGGGCATCAGGACCGGGCGTTCGGCCTCCAGGATCATCTCTATTACCTGCCGGATGGCGTCGGGCCGGGGCTCGGGTTTATCGAAGTGAAGGGGGCCGCCTCGCCGCGGGTCGAAGTCCACCTCCACTTCCGCTTTCTGTACGTCTATCGGCAGGTCTATGAGGACCGGACCGGGCCTACCTTCCTTGGCTATGCGGAAAGCCTCCCGGAAAGTCCAGACGAGTTGGCCGGGTTCTTTGACCTGCACGGCCCATTTGGTTACGGGCTTGGCGATCTCCACGATGTCTACCGCCTGGAAAGCCTCTTTATGCAGCACGTTGGTGGGGGCCTGACCGGTGATGCAGATCTGGGGTACCGAGTCGGCCTGGCAGGTGTAGAGGCCGGTGATCATGTTGGTCCCCGCCGGTCCCGAGGTGCCGATGTTGATCCCGACCTTCCCCGTAACCCGCGTGTACCCGTCGGCGGCGTGCGTCCCACCCTCTTCGTGCCGCACGGAATAGTGCTTTATCTGCTCCGACTTGCTCATCGCCTTATACAGCGGCAGAATTGCCGCCCCCGGTACCCCGAAGACGACCTCGACGCCCTCGTCCTCCATAACCTTCACGACCGCTTCCATTACGTTCATCGTGGACATTTTTGTGTGGCTCCTCTCTGTACCGCGATTCCCAAAACCCTTCTACAAGCGTATTGTGCCACCGGATACATTTCCGGAACAAGCTACTTTTCCATGATGCGGAACAGGCCGACCTCATAGACGGTGATTATTGCCGTGGTTTCCGCTATTCTTAGTTCATAGGGAATGAGCGTGGCAAAGAGGTGGGATTTTGGCGACAGAGAACGCAATGGAGGCTCCTCAACGGGAAGGTGGGGTGCAATCCGTCGAGCGGGCGCTAGATATTCTGGAGTTCGTGAGCCGGTCTGAGGGCGAGCTGGGGATCAGTGAGATCGGGGCCGCCACCGGCTTGTCTGCCGGCACGGTCCATCGGCTGCTGGCGACCCTGGGCTCGCGGGGCTACGTCTACCGCAACAAGGAGACGCGACGCTACGCGCTGGGATTGAAGTCGCTGACGATGGCGACGGTAACGCGGGAGCGGGTCGGCGCCACGGCGCGACCGTTTCTGGAGGAGTTGGCGCAGGAGAGCCGGGAGACGGCCAATCTGGCGATTCTGGAAGGCAACTCCGCCGTGTACATCGAGCAGGTAGCTCCACCGAACCGCATGTTGCGGATCTTCACCGAGCCGGGAAACCGGGTCTCGCTGCACGCGTGCGGGTCGGGTAAGGTACTTCTGGCCTACCAGCCACCCCGTCTCGCCGAACTTCTC